>PUMA01000166.1 GCA_003551155.1 Desulfonatronospira sp. | reverse complement strand
GCGGGCTTTGCCCTCCTTAGATTTCTTTCTTATAGACATCTTTCCTGTGACCGATTCTAAGTACGAGGACGTCGTCTCCTAAAATAGCAAAGATTAACCTGTAGTCACCGACGCGATATTTTCGAAGACCTGCAAATTGGCCTTTCAGGGCTGGATAGTTTTCAGCATTTTTTGAAAGTTCTTCCTCAATTTGCTTTAGAACCCGATGCGCTTCTGCCTTGGACAACTTTTTTAGATCCCGCTGGACTGAATTCTTGTAAACGATATTATAAGCCAAGGGACTTCCTCAACTCTTTGCCTGAAATAACTGGATCTGTTTTATCATGGAGCCGATCCAGGGCCACCTGGAGATCCGCATAGTCTTCTATATACGACTCCAGGGCTTTTTGGATGATGTAAGAGCGTGATCTTTCGGTTTCTTTGGCTATGCTGTCCAGGTGATCGGCGAGAGCTTTGGGGAGCCTGACTGATATTGCTGTACTCATTAGATACCTCCTGATGCTATTGTATTACATTGTATACATGAGCATGCAAAAAGTCAATTGGTGCGGTATAAAAAATCTAAAACCACCAGCCTGCTCTTCTTCAGCCAGCATGCCTGTGGAACATATTTGCTCATTTTTCATGTGCTCACTTATACTCGCCATGAGCCCACCTCTGGAGTATGATGACATCCATATTCTGCACAGGAACAGGTTTCTTTTTATCGACCATGAACATTCAGCCCCCCCTCCCTGGATCTCTGGTACTCACCCTATTCTTTCACCTTAATAAGATGTCTTTACACTCAGCTAAAAATGGTTTGAACTTATTAATATTGTTGCAAAAAATCAAAAAAATGTTTCAGCCTTTTAAACTATCTCTGTATCTCTTTGATTTTCCTGTTCTCTGGGTCTGAAAAACTGAGTTTATGCAGGCGCATCTTTAAACCCGAGCTGCGTTTTCATGAAGCACATGAGAACTGCCTGGGTTGTCATACCGAGCACCTTGGTCGTGCCGCAGATATATCCAGTGTGGATCACACTTTGTTTCATCCGGATCTTTCCTGCACCAAATGTCATCTTGATGTCCACCAAGGCAGGTTCGGTGATGACTGCCGGGCTTGTCACGGAATTACCTCCTGGGCAATCCAGGGGTACGTCCACCCCTATTCATCGGAAGGTCTGCATCCTTTGTCTTTCGGCTTAAAAATACCCCATGCTGCGCAGAAGCTTCATGCTCTCCTCCTTTTCCGGGTGCCTGCCTGAACGCTCAAACCCGTGCGTGCCCTTATCTGTACAGGGCATGCATCCCAGGGACCTGTAGCCCCGGTCATACAGGGAACAATAAGGCAGACCCTGCATCATGATGCAGGCCCACACGTCCATTTCGGTCCAGTGGGCTAAGGGGTTCACCTGAAAATAGTCCGGCTCCTTTCTTTCCTGAACATCAGAAGTCTGTTGCCTGGATTCATGCTCATCCCTGCGTATGCCGGTTAGCAGCACCTTTACGCGGTATTCCTGCACCGCCCTCTGCAACGGCTCTATTTTGAGCAGGCGGCAGCACTCCATCCTGGAGCTGTTTACAGCCTCTGCCCGGGTCTCATGTCCAGGCCGGATCACCTTGAGCTCAATCCCCCATTTCCGGGCCATTTCATCCCTGAAATCCAGAACCTCCACAAACTTGTACCCTGTATCCAGGCTCAGGGCCCTGACCGTTGCCCCGGGCTTTTGCTCCTGCAGAAATATCATCCACTGGTGCAGCATCACCGTGGAGTCCTTGCCTCCGGTCCAGGCGGCAAAGATGTGTTCAGCAGGACTTAAATCCAGGGCCCGGGCAAAAATCACCCCTGTCCTGTGCATCTTTTCCTGTAAATTCATGGCCTGGTTTTTTGGTCTCCGTTCCTTTATGAACAGTCACAAATTCTGTTTGAAGTGAAAATATTGCCGCCCTGTCCAGGCTGCTGTGTATCAACAATCCATTGGATACCCGCATCTGCATGCAATATCATGCTCCAGATCAGGACCCGGCTGTGACTGATCCGATCCCGGCATGGCTTTGGCTGCCTGAACACATAAAAACGTGCATCATGTCCTGAAGAAATTTTTATCCCCTTCAGGAAAGATCTGCAACCGGTTCATGATCCGCTCCCCAGGGCCTGAATCAGGATTCAGGCTTGAATTCTGTTTAGTGGAAAACAGTATTCCTGGCTTATGAAATTATTAGCCCTTTTCTCCATAATTGACGATTGCCCTAATTGGGGATAAATGATCTGATTTTGCCGCACTGCTGACCGGCTTGATCAATGCGGAATCTGCCGGGCCGGGTACGGCATATACTGCCAAGGATCTTGAACAGGGAGCTAGGATTATGGCCCAAAGGGATTTGCCCAAGGGTTACGAACCCATGGAAGTGGAAAAAAAATGGTTAAAATTCTGGAACGAAAACCAAAGCTTCACCCCGGCGCTTGATCCGGACCGCGAGCCTTACTGCATAGTCATACCTCCGCCCAACATAACCGGAACCCTGCACATGGGCCATGCCCTGAATCTCACCCTGCAGGACATTTTGTGCCGTTTCCATCGCCAGCAGGGCTGTGATGTCCTCTGGGTGCCGGGGACTGATCACGCAGGCATTGCCACCCAGAACGTGGTGGAAAAGGCCCTGGCCGCTGAAGGCAGGACCAGGCAGGACCTGGGACGGGAGGAATTCATAAAGCGCGTCTGGCAGTGGAAGGAGGAATACGGGGGCAAAATCCTCAACCAGATCAGCCGCATGGGGGCCTCGGTGGACTGGACCAGACTCAGGTTCACCCTGGACGAGGGCCTGTCCAGGGCTGTACGCGAGGTCTTTGTCCAATTGTACGAACAGGGTCTCATCTACCAGGGAGACTACATCATCAACTGGTGCATCCGCTGCCATACAGCCCTGTCCGACCTGGAGGTGGAGTACTCGGAGATCAGCGGAGGGCTGTATCACCTGCGCTATCCCCTGGAAGACGGATCAGGACATCTGGTGGTAGCCACCACCCGTCCGGAAACCATGCTCGGGGATACGGCAGTGGCGGTGAACCCGGAAGATGAGCGCTACAGGTATTTGATAGGCAAATTCGCCCTTTTGCCCTTTTTGAACCGCAGGCTGCCCGTTATCGGGGACGAATACGTGGACAAGGAGTTCGGCACCGGGTGTCTCAAGATAACCCCGGCCCACGATCCCAACGACTTTGAACTGGGCCGCGTCCACGGTCTGGAAATTGTCCAGGTCATTGACGACCAGGGCAGAATGACTGCCGAGGCAGGAGAACAATTTCAAGGCCTGGACCGCCAGGAATGCCGGACAAAGATCTTAAACGAACTCAAGAAGCTGGATCTCCTGGAAGGGGCAGAGGACTACAGGCACAGCGTGGGGCATTGCTACCGCTGCAGCTCTGTTATTGAACCGTACGTGTCCAGGCAGTGGTTCGTTAAGACAGGCCCCCTGGCCCAAAAGGCCAGGGATGCTGTGTCCAGGGGACATACCCGGATCCTGCCCGAGCACTGGACCAGGACATACTATGAATGGCTGGACAACATCCGGGACTGGTGCATATCCAGGCAGATCTGGTGGGGTCACCGCATACCGGCATGGACCTGCCTGGACTGCTGCGAACTGATAGTATCCCGGGAAGATCCCTCAACCTGTCCCAAGTGCCAGGGATCGCAACTGGAACAGGACCAGGACGTCCTGGACACCTGGTTTTCCTCGGCCCTGTGGCCCTTTTCCACCCTGGGCTGGCCTGAACGCACCAGGGACCTGGAAAAATTCTACCCCGCCTCGGTGCTGGTCACCGCCTTTGACATTCTCTTTTTCTGGGTAGCCAGGATGATGATGATGGGCGTGCATTTCATGGATCAGGTTCCCTTCAGGCACGTATATATCCACGCACTGGTCCGCGACGTCCAGGGACAGAAAATGAGCAAGTCCAAGGGCAATGTTATTGATCCCCTGGTCATGTTAGATAAATACGGCACCGACGCCTTCCGCTTCACCCTGACCGCTCTGGCCTCCATGGGCCGGGATATCAAGATGAGCGAAGACCGGGTGGAAGGCTACCGCCATTTCATCAACAAGATCTGGAATGCGGCCCGCTTCAGCCTCATGCACCTGGAACAGGCCCCTGAAAAATTCGATTCATCCAGGGTGGAGGGCCTGGCCCACAAGTGGATCATGCACCGTATGGAAGAGATCAAATCCCAGGTGGCTGAGGCCTTGGAGAACTACCGCTTCAATGATGCAGCCCAGACCATGTACCAGTTTGTGTGGCATTCCTTCTGCGACTGGTACCTGGAACTCATAAAGCCTGAACTCTACGGAGACGATTCCCGCCTCAGGGAAAAGGCCAGAGACAATCTTTATCAAATGCTTTCGGAGATCCTGATCCTTCTGCATCCCATGATCCCCTTTGTCACCCAGGAGATCTGGAGCAGGCTGCCTGGAATAAATGAACAGGACTTAAGCCGGGTGCCCTATCCGCAAAAAAGACCCGGCTGCGATTTTCCCGAGGCAGCCCGGGACATGGAATTTCTGCAGCAGGTGATAACCGCGGTGCGCGGCATCAGAAGCGAACTGAACATCGCCCCCGGGATCAGGCTCGAGCTTCTCATCCGGACTGAAGGCAGGGACAGAGCGTTTCTGGAAAAGCACCAGGACCTGATTCTGGGTCTGGCCGGGCTGTCCGGCATGCAGGCCGGAGAAGACATTGATCCTCCCGGGGGGTGCGGGGCGGCCGTGGTCAAGGGATGTGAGCTTTTCGTGCCCTTAAGGGGCGTAGTGGACATTCAAAGCGAACTGGCCAGGCTCCAGAAGGAACTAAGCAAGCTGGACAAGGACTTGAACATTGTGGGAAAGAAACTGGACAACCCGGGCTTTCTGAATAATGCTCCCCGGGAGGTGATAACCAAAGAACAGGCCAAGGCCGGACGCATCCGGGAGGAAAAGGAAAAGCTTGAGGCCCTGCAGAAACGCCTGGAAAGCATTGAACAGGATTGAGGAAGAAACATGGGCAAAGTATATTTGATCGGTGCCGGTCCCGGTGATCCCGGCCTTCTGACCCTCAAGGCCAGAGTCATTCTGGCCAGGGCCGAGGTGGTGGTCTACGACTACCTGGCCAACCAGGCCTTTCTAAATTTTTGCAGAAAGGATGCGGAGCTCATCTATGTGGGCAAGAAAGGGGGCGATCATACCCTGAGCCAGGATAAAATCAACCGGCTCCTGGTGGACAGGGCCGGGCAGGGCAAGGACGTGGCCAGGCTCAAGGGCGGGGACCCCTATATCTTTGGCCGCGGGGCAGAGGAGGCCCAGGAGCTTCTGCAGGCCGGCATCAGCTTCGAGGTAGTGCCCGGAGTGACCTCGGCAGTGGCTGCACCTGCCTATGCAGGCATTCCGCTGACCCACCGCAGTTATGCCTCATCAGTTTCATTCATCACCGGTCACGAGGACCCGGACAAGCCTGAAAGCGCCCACAACTGGCACAGCCTGGCCACCGGAACCAGTACCCTGGTCTTTTTCATGGGGGTGAAGAACCTTCCCCATATAAGCCAAAGCCTGATCCGGGCAGGGATGGACCCGGAAATACCCGCGGCCCTGGTGCGCTGGGGCACCACCTGCCAGCACAGATCCATGGTTTCCAATATAAGGGACATCCCTGAAAAGGCCAGAGAAGCAGGCTTCAAACCTCCTTCGCTTCTGGTGGTGGGCAGGGTGGTGGAGCTGCGGGATGAACTCAACTGGTTTGAAAAACTGCCACTGCTGGGCAGGGGCGTGGTGGTCACCCGGGCCAGGGAACAGGCCAGTGAACTCCTGGAGCGGCTTCAGGAGCTGGGGGCCTGCTGTTATGAATTTCCCACCATTGAAATACAGCCTCTGGCGGATTACTCCCAGGTGCAGCAGGCCATTGCCCGATTATCCTCGTATCACTGGCTGGTGTTCACCTCGGTCAACGGGGTGCGCTTTTTCTGGCTTGAGCTGGACCGGGCATGCCTGGATACCAGGGCTCTTGGCGGAATCAATGTGGCCGCCATAGGTCCGGCCACTGCCCAGGCCCTGGAAAAAAGAGGAATACGCCCCGACTTTATTCCGGACAAGTATGTAGCTGAATCCGTGGTCCAGGGGCTGTTGCATCTTGGAGTGCGGGACAAAAAAGTACTCATCCCCAGGGCCAGAGTGGCCAGGGAGGTTCTGCCCGAGGAACTCAAAAAGGCCGGGGCAAAGGTGGAAATTCTGCCGGTCTACCAGACCGCCCTGGCCCAGCAGAGCCCTGATGAAATACTAAAACCCCTGCACCAGGGAGAGATCCATTACATCACCTTTACCAGTTCTTCCACCGTGGAGAACTTCTTTTCCCTGGTGGATCCGAAAGAGATTCTGGCCTGCCGTAAACAGGGCCTTAAACTGATCTGCATCGGCCCCGTAACAGCCGGTACCCTGCAGGGTTTCGGGCTGAATGCCGACATCACACCGGAGGACTACACCATACCCGGTTTAATGCAGGCCATGGTTAACGACTTGAAAAGAGACGGTTAATGGCATACAGGATAGCAGTGCTCATATCCGGTTCTGGCTCCAATCTGCAGGCCATCATTGACCGCATTGAACAGGGGGTCCTTGATGCCCGGATCACCCTGGTGGTCAGCAACAAGCCGGGCGTTAAAGGGCTGGAGCGGGCAGAAAAACACAGCCTGCCCTTTGCAGTTATCGAACACAAGCAGTATCCTTCCAGGGAGGATTTCGACGCCGCCCTGGTCCGGGTCATAAAGGAAAGCGGCGCAGACGGGGTAATCCTGGCCGGTTTCATGCGCATTGTAACCCCAGTGCTCATCAATGCCTTTTCCGGCAACATCCTGAATATCCATCCCAGCATCCAGCCATCCTTTCCCGGGGTAAACGCCCAGAAGCAGGCTGCTGAATACGCGGTCAGGATCTCCGGCTGCAGCATCCATTTCGTGGACGAAAAAATGGATCACGGTCCCATCATTATCCAGGCCGCAGTACCTGCCCTGGCCGAAGACGATGAAAAGTCCCTGGGTTCGCGCATCCTGATCCTGGAGCACAGGATTTTTCCCCAGGCAGTGCACTGGCTGGCCCAGGGCCGGCTGGAGGTCCGCGGGCGCACCGTAGTGGTAAGGGACGCACCGCCACCTGCAGTGGTACACATTGACAGCTTTCCGGCCCTGGTCAGCCCTGGGCTGGAACAAGGCTTTTAATACCGGATCTGTCTTGAAAGAACTTCTCCCCTTTCTACCTAAGCCCAGTCACTACCTGGGCCAGGAAATCAATTCCGTGCACAAGGACAGGAGCCGCGTATCCATTCACGTGGGCCTCGCCTTTCCTGACGTTTATCAGGTGGGCATGTCCTACCTGGGGCAAAAGATACTTTACCACTGCATAAACCGTCACGAGGACTTCTATGCTGAAAGAGTCTTTGCCCCGTCACTGGATGCGGCCGGGATACTGCGCCAGCACAATGTTTCCCTGTGCACCCTGGAATCGGACACTCCTCTGAAAAATCTTAATGTACTGGCCTTCAGTCTGACCCATGAACTCTGCTACACCAATATTCTCTATATGCTGGACCTGGCTGGAATCCCGTTCAGATCCAGGGACCGGGACGGAACCCTGCCTTTGGTAATAGCCGGCGGGGGTGCCGTGTTCAATGCCGAACCTGTGGCGGATTTCTTTGACCTCATGGTTCTGGGAGAAGGAGAAGAAGTAATTATCCATATCCTCAGGGAGATGTCCCGGTCCAGGGTCCTGGACAGGCATGCCCTGCTCAAGAAATTGAAACAGATTCCAGGCGTTTACGTGCCCGGTTTTTTTAAATTTCATGGCCCCGGCCTGCCCCTTGAGCCCCTTTATCCGGAATATGACGTGGTGCGCAAGGCCCTGGTCCAGGACCTGAACCAGGTTCCCTTTCCTGACAGGCAGGTGGTTCCATACGGCAAAGTCATCCACGACCGCCTGAGCATTGAGATCGCCAGGGGCTGCACCAGGGGCTGCCGCTTCTGCCAGGCAGGAAATATTTATCGTCCTGTCCGCGAAAGAAACATACCCTGCATCCTGGAGACTATTCATTCCGGCCTGGCCGCCACCGGCATGGAGGAACTGTCTTTTCTGTCCCTGAGCAGCGGAGACTTCTCGTCCCTGGAGGACCTTTTCTTCAAAAGCTTTGCCAGGTGCCAGCAGGAGCAGGTTTCCATTGCCCTGCCCTCGCTGCGGGCAGGGTCGGTAAACAAGCGGCTGATGCAGTTGATGGCCCGTATCAGGCGAACTCACGCCACCCTGGCACCTGAAGCAGGTACAGACAGACTGCGCAGGGTAATCAACAAGGGGATCACTGAGCAGGAGATTCTGGAACACACCGGCCATCTATTTGATCTGGGCTGGCAGGGAGTCAAGCTTTACTTCATGATCGGTCTGCCCACGGAAACACAGGAGGATATCCTGGGCATCAGGGATCTGTGCCATAAAGTCCTCAAGACTGGACGGGCCGGGAAAAAAAGACCCCAGGTCACTGCCTCGGTCTCTCCCTTTGTGCCCAAGGCCCAGACACCCTTTCAATGGGATCGGCAGGCTGGCCCGGACAGCATTAAAGACGGTCTGTACATGCTCAAGGACCTGTTCAAGGAACATAAGGGGTTAAACCTTAAATGGCATACCCCTGAAATGAGTCTGCTGGAAGGGATATTTTCAAGAGGCGGACGCGAACTAACTGATACAGTTGAACAGGCTTACCTTCAGGACCAGACATTCACCAGCTGGAGCGATTGTTTTCAGCTGAGGCCATGGCTGGATATCCTGGACGGATCCGGGCTTGACCCCGAACATTACCTGCAGGCCAGAGACCCGGATCAGCCCCTGCCTTGGAACCATCTGCACAGCGGAACCAGCCGCAGATTTCTTCTGACCGAACGCAAAAGAGCCTTGTCAGGCAAGACAACCCTGGACTGCCGCTACAACGTCTGCCGCATGTGCGGAGTCTGCGACCGCAAAGGACAGCCTTCCCTGCTTGGCCCGGCCGGCCGTCAGCAGCCGGTTAAACACTTTCTCAACATGGACCATCGGGATCAGGACGATGAATCGTTCCGGCTGGATATCCAACAGAAAGATCTCAGCGCCAAAAAGGTACACCTGCGCATCTGGCACGAAAAAATCGGGTTTTGTAAGTACCTGAGTCAACTGGAACTGCAGTCCCTGCTGGAGCGGGCCATGCGCAGGGCAGGATGGCCCCTTACTTTTTCCAGGGGTTTCAGACCGGCACCGGTGATTTCCTTCGGCCGGGCACTGCCCGTGGGTGTGGCCAGCATGGCTGAATGGTTCAATATCTACTTGCGTGACCATCTGGAAGAAAGGGATCTTCTGAAAAGCATCAACCTGAACCTTCCCCGGGACATGCAGGCATATGCCCTGGAATACCTGAGCCTGTCCCGCAGACAGCCCCAGGCCGTAGCCGAGGAGTTCCGGCTGGATTTTAATCTTTCCATGCAGGAACTGCATAACGCCGCCCAAAAATGGCAGGCCTTCGAGTCTGCTGAGAATTTCATTGTTTCAAGGCAGACCCCCAAAGGGGCCCGAAGCAGGGACCTGTGCAGGCTGGTGAAAGAGGCTCACTGGCGGGATAACAGCCTGTTTGTTTTGCTCCTCTGGCACGAGGAATACCTGAGTCCCCTTTTCATCCTGCAGAGCATTTTTCCTGATTACGGTCCGGAAAGAATGTCCATCACCAAAACAAGACAGATCATGGCCTGAGCAGACCTTCGTGTTGAGAACTGCTCAGACGGAGAGGAAAGATCCTGCCAAAATCGCATGCTGGTATTGCCTTTATTTTATTTTTGAACTATTTTACTTATTAAAGCGAAAAACGCAGAACAGGGAGGAAATTATTATGCGCTACATGTTTGTATTAATACTCACGGCCATGCTTCTGGCGGGTTGCACTGCCCAGCAGAAGCACACCGTGGGCGGGGCGGCCCTGGGCGGCATAGGCGGAGGGGTCATCGGGGCCCAGATAGGCAAGGGAACCGGCCAGACCGCTGCTATTATCGGGGGCACCCTGCTTGGAGCAGCTCTTGGAGGATATGTAGGCAGCTACCTGGACCGCATGGATGAAATGGACCGGCGCAACCTGAACCAGACCCTTGAAACCAAGCCTACAGGTGCCACTTCCCAGTGGAGAAATCCAGACACCCAGACTGCTTACGCTGTAACTCCCACCCAGACCTATCAGAAGGAAACAGGCCGATACTGCAGGGAATACACCACAGAGGTCCAAATCGGAGGAGAGACTGAAAAAGCTTACGGAACCGCCTGCCGCAGGGATGACGGGGTCTGGGAAATAGTTAACTGACCCTGTTTCCAGTCTGTCCATGCAATGCGTATGCACCCACCGGGGCCAAAAACCAGCACCCTTTGGCCCCTTTTTTTATTTTGCTGTTTATGCCTGTCTGCCCTGAGAATGCACTGATCCGGATTTATCGTTCCTTATGAGTAACCTGACAGATAAAAAACCATTAGAGACAGACAGCACAGGCAGCATGAATTCTTTTCCGGATACTGCCCGGTACAAAACATCCAATAACCGGCCATACATGTTATACAGAAGCATTTATTGCACCATACAGAAAAAAAACAGCGGCAGCTATTATACCACACCAGCCAGGTGCGCCCGCAGCTGCAGTTTATTTCCATGCGCCTATTTCACACCTGAACAAATTGAGACATATATCGATAGCGGTCTGCTTGCCAGACAATTGACCGGATTTACCATCAGGAGGGAAAAAATGTATCTGTTCAGAAAAAAGGACGGCACCCTGAGCCCGGCTCCGGAAGGTTTTGATTCCAAGAACCCGGACTGGGAGGTGTTACATGATGTTGAGGAGGTGCTGGTGATCAGCAAAGTGCTCGTGCCTGAAATCAAACTTGTACCCAGGACTCCCGGGGCCGGTGCTGACAGGAAACAATCTGTGACTTCCCCCAAAACGACCAGGGGATCAAAATAAACCCGTTTCAGGGTGAAAATGGATACAGAGAAGACAATCCGGGCTCTTCGACGTATGCTGTGGAATTGTTATGGCCTTCTGGACAAGGCTCCTGATTTTTAACTGTATATAAAATCCACATGTTGCGTCGAAAAACCACAATCTGCCGCCATAATCTGCCTGATTGCCTGGACAGTTTTCCAGTCCCGGGATTTCCGGGTCTGTACAAGAAAGCTGCTGTTCCTTAAAACGTAGCTGATCTGTTCAATCAAGGCGCATTCTCATGGCAAACCCGACCCGACATGAAAGACGGAGATCTTAATGAGCAATGAAATCAAAGAATTCTGGGAAATAAGGCTTAAAAGGGTCCAGGAGAATCTTCTGGAAAACAACTTCAGCTGCCACCTGGTCAGGGACGGCTCAGAGGCCAGGAGCCTGGTCCTGAGAGAGCTGCTTCCGGATCTCAAGCCTTCATCCATGGCCTGGGGAGGATCAGCCACATTCAAGGATATCGGTCTTTATCAGGAGCTCAAAGACAGACAGGATATTATGGTTATGGACACCTTTGATAAAAGCAGGGGGGCCGAGGCAGCTCTGGAACTTCGAAGACAGGCCCTGCTGGCGGATCTGTTCATTACCGGGACCAACGCAGTGACAGAGCAGGGTTTTCTGGTCAATCTGGATATGATCGGCAACAGAGTGGGTGCTCTGGTCTTTGGCCCCAGAAATGTGCTTGTTCTTTGCGGTCGCAACAAAATTGTCGGGGATGTGGACCAGGCCATGGAGCGGATCAAGGCCTTCAGCGCCCCGGCCAATGCCATGCGTCTCAAAAAAAAGACACCCTGTGTAAAGACCGCTTACTGCCATGACTGCCAGAGTCCTGAACGGATCTGCAACATCTGGAGCATCACTGAAAAGTCCTTCCCCAAGGGCCGGATCTGTGTTATTCTAATCAATGAGGATCTGGGACTTTGATAAGCCTGCAGTCAGCAGTCTGATGCCGGAAACCGGGCCTCTGTACTGACATCTGATATCCGGAGCATGCCATGTCTTATTTCACACATCTGCATTGCCATACAGAATACAGTCTTCTTGACGGTGCCATCAGGATAAGCGATCTCTGCTCCCGTGCAGTTGATCTGGGCATGCCTGCAGCAGCCATCACTGATCACGGCAACCTGTTCGGAGCTCTAAATTTCTACCTTGAAGCCAGGAAATTCGGAATAAAGCCCATTATCGGCTGTGAAGTGTATATAGCCCATTCCCACCATCAGGACAGAGAGCAGCTGAGATACCACCTGGTTCTGCTGGCCATGAACAGGAATGGCTACCAGAACCTGATCAGAATCGTGACCAAGGGCTGGTTGGACGGGTTTTACTACAAGCCCCGGGTGGACAAGGACATCCTTAAACGTCACTCCCAGGATCTCATTGCCCTGTCAGCCTGCCTGCAGGGCGAAGTACAGTATGCCCTGCGCCAGCAGGGATACGATCAGGCCAGGGCCAGGGCTCTGGAATATGCAAGTATATTTCCGGGCCGTTTCTATCTGGAGCTGGAAGCCAACGGGATTCCTGAACAGCAGGAAGTAAACGACGGGCTCCTGGAAATGTCCCGGGATACCGGCCTGCCCGTGGTGGCCACCAATGACTGCCATTATCTGGGTCCCAATGATGCCCAGGCCCATGATATTCTGCTCTGTATCCAGACCAATGCCAAGGTCCAGGACAGATCCAGAATGCGATTCGATACCGACCAGTTGTACTACAAATCCCTGGAAGAGATGGAAAGAGAGTTTGCGCACTGTCCCCAGGCCCTGGAAAACGTGCAGGACATAGTTCGCAATTGCAGCCTGGAACTGAAAACCGACAGGCTTCATTTTCCCAGGTACACTCCGACCATGGGAAAAACCCTGGATGAGGAATTTATCCGGCTGTCCAGGGAAGGCCTGGAACAAAGATTTTCTGAGCTCCCCTACATGGTGGACCAGGACCTTTACCGGCAACGGCTGGAAGAGGAGCTGGAGATTATCTGCTCCATGGGATTTCCGGGATATTTTCTCATAGTTCAGGACTTCATCAACTGGGCCAAGTCCCGGGACATTCCCGTGGGGCCCGGACGGGGATCTGCAGCTGGAAGCCTTGTAGCCTACGCTCTGCGCATCACCAACCTGGATCCTATCCGGTACAATCTTCTGTTTGAGCGTTTTCTAAACAAAGAACGGGCCAGCATGCCGGATATTGATGTGGATTTCTGCTATGACCAGCGGGAAAAGGTCATCCGGTACGTGTCTGAAAAATACGGCCGGGACAGCGTGGCCCAGATAACTACCTTCGGGACCATGAAGGCCAGGGCGGTAGTCCGCGATGTGGGCAGGGCTCTGGGGCTCAAGCTTTCCCTCACGGATAAAATGGCCAAGCTCATACCTGAAGAGCTTAAAATGACCATTGACAAAGCAATGGAGCAGGAGCCCGAGCTCCGCCGGATGGCTGAACAGGATGAAAATATTGCCGGACTCATGGACATCTGCCGCCGCCTGGAAGGGCTGGTCCGGCATGCTTCTACCCATGCTGCAGGAATCGTCATATCCGACCGGGCCATGCATGAGCATCTGCCCCTTTATCGGGGCAAAAAAGGGGAGGTGGTCACCCAGTTCGATATGAAGCGGGTGGAAAAAGTAGGGCTTATCAAGTTCGATTTTCTCGGACTCAAGACCCTGACTGTAATCAAGAACGCCATGGAGCTGGCCTCCAGAGGGGGCAAGCAAGTTCCTGACCTGAACAGGCTGCCTCTGGACGATCCCGGGACGTATGAGCTCCTTGGACAGGGCCTGACCGACGGGGTATTTCAGCTTGAAAGCCCGGGCATGCGCAAAGTACTCATGGACCTGAAGCCCACCTGCTTCGAGGATATAATTGCCCTGCTGGCCCTGTACCGTCCCGGTCCCCTGGAAAGCGGGATGGTCACGGACTTTGTCCAGCGCAAGCACGGCCGGACTCAGGTCACATACCCCCATCCCGAACTGGAGCCCATTTTAAATGAAACATACGGGGTTATCCTCTACCAGGAACAGGTAATGAAAATCGCCCAGGTCCTGGCGGGGGATTCCCTGGGTGACGGAGACATTCTGCGCCGGGCCATGGGCAAAAAAGAAGCAGGGGTCATGGCCAGGCAGAGAAGCAAGTTCCTTCAGGGCGCCAGGGAACACAACGTCGACGAAGAAACCGCTGAACATATTTTCGATCTCATGGAAAAATTCGCCGGCTACGGCTTCAATAAATCCCACAGCGCCGCCTATGCCCTGATCTCCTACCAGACCGCCTATCTCAAGACGCATTTCCCCCAGGAGTTCATGGCTGCCCTGATCACTTCGGAAGTCAGCAATACAGACAAGGTCATTGCTCACGTCAATGCCTGCCGTGATCTGTCAATTAAGGTTCTGCCTCCCTGCATCAACTCCAGCCTGTACGCCTTCAGCGTGGAAGGAAATAACGTCCGCTTCGGCCTTGCCGGGATCAAGAATGTGGGACAGGGAGCTATAGAGGCCATTGTCCAGGAAAGGGACCGGAACGGACCCTTTACAAGTCTGCTGGAATTTTGCGAGAGGATGAATACACGCAAGGTGACCAGGCGGGTCATGGAAATGCTCATCAAAAGCGGGGCCATGGACTCCCTGGGCTGTTCACGCCAGGGACTTCTGAAAGGTCTGGACATGGTCGTTTCCAGGGCACAGCGTTCTGCCAGGCACAAATCCCAGGGACAACTCTCCATGCTGAATCTGGTAGTGGAGAAGGATGAATGCGCTGTACCCGGTCTGGGCCTGGATTGTCCCGAAAATGAGTTCCTGGAATATGCCGAGGAAGAAAAACTCAAGCTGGAAAAGGAGTCCCTGGGCTTTTACCTGAGCGGCCATCCCCTGTTGCCTTTCAAGGAAGAAATCCAGCGCTGCAGTTTTAATACTGTCCGCGAGTGCCTGGAGCTCAAGCCCGGCACCCATGTGGAGATTGCGGCGATGGTTGTCGGCAGGAAGGAGCACACGAACAAAAAGGGGGACAAAATGGCCTTCTGTCAGATAGAGGATCTTACCGGCACAGCCGAAGTCACCTTTTTCGGGGATGCTTACTCCAGGTACAGGCAGACCCTGGACAGCGAGCAGCCCTTGCTGCTCAAAGCCAGAATCAGCAGTTACCAGGGTATGCAGAACTCCCGGGATGATGCGGCCGAGGCCTCGAAACAGGTGAAATTGACCGCTGAAAGCGTATCTCTTCTTGGCCAGATTGCCTTAAACAGCAATGAACCCGTAATGATCCGGGTATCTGTTCCGGATGACCAGGAACCAGTCTGGACGGACAGGCTGAAAAGCCTGATTCAGAAACACCCCGGGAATGTTCCGGTGCATATAGTGGTTGACCTCGATGAAGAAATACTGTGCAGGCTCAGGCTTGGTCCAGACTACCGGGTCAATCCGGGCCAGGGTTTCTGGTCTGAAGTGCAGGGACTCATATCCCTGTCCGGAAACGGATCGCAGACATGACAGATCTTTGTCCATCCACGAAAATCTTAATATGGCAGACATGATAAAGGAAAAAGAATGAACCGGCCCAGGTTTTGTCTGAGGGTGAGCGCTGACTTCAGTGCCTCCCATCAGCTGCGCAATTATGGAGGAAAATGCGAAAGTCTGCACGGACACAACTTTCTGGTGGAAGCCCAGGTTTGCGGAGACCAGGTTGATCCCGAAACCGGCATGCTGATTGATTTCAAGGTATTGAAAAAAAATCTTCAGGCAGTACTGGAAAAACTGGACCATAAGCACTTGAATGAACTGCCGTATTTCAAAGACATCAATCCTTCCTCGGAAAACCTGGCCTGTTTTGTTTACCAGGAACTCAAGAACCGCCTGAGAGAGTACGGGACAAGACTTGAGTGGGTCATGGTGGCCGAAAAGAACAGCTCCAGAGCCTATTACAGCGAAGAGGAACCGAGCTGATTCAGCCCGGTCCTCTTCCCAGGGCTCTTTTCTGGAGCTCCTTCTGCAGTTCTTCTGAAAAACAGGCGGTGCTGAAAAGATTATTTTCTGTAGATCTTCAGCAGGTTGGTGGATGAGCTTTCCACCCCTGCCTTGGGGTGTCCCGCAGTTATGACCAGTTCATCTCCGGACATGAACCCTGGAAACTCCTCCACGAATTTCTCAGTCCTCTGCAGGTGATCCCTGGGTTCGTCAGGTATGTGCACGGGCACCACTCCCCAGGAAAAATTCAGAAATTTCTGGGTATCCCGGCTTGGGCTCAGACCGTATATGATCTGAACGGGACGGCAGGAACTGATAATTCTGGCTGTGGCACCGGAGTCGGTATGAGCGACCAGGGCCTTGCCACTTATGTTCTGGGCCAGGAGGCAGGCTCCATAGCCGATGAAATTTTCCGAAGCCTTATTTTTGGGCTCAATGGGACTGGTACCCAGCTCAAAGAAAAACTTTTCGGCTTCTTCAGCTATTTCGCGCATATAGCCCACGGCCTGGACAGGATACTGGCCAATGGCTGTCTCTTCGGAGAGCATCAGGCAATCTGTTCCGTCCAGGACAGCATTGGCCACATCCGTAGTCTCAGCCCTGGTGGGCATGGGGTTGCTGACCATGGACAATAGCATTTGTGTAGCGACAATGACCGGCTTTGAAGCCTGATTGCAGGCGGATATGATTCTCTTTTGCAGTGTAGGAAGAGAGGACAGAGGGCATTCCAGGCCCAGATCTCCCCTGGCCACCATTATTCCGTCAGCAATCTTGAGGATCTCCTCCAGCCTGTTGACCGCCACCTGTCTTTCCAGCTTGGCTATAACAGGAATCCAGCGTCCTTTTTTCTCGATAAGATGTTTTGCGCTGGCCACATCTTCCGGGCACTGTACAAAGGACATGGCCACTGCGTCCACACCCAGGTCCAGGCCCAGGGCAAGATCCTCCCGGTCCTTGGCGGTCAAAGCGGCAATGGAAGCCTTGATGCCCGGAAAAGTGATCCCCTTGCGGGAGGTTATGATTCCGCTGTTGTCTGCTTTAAGCCTGGCAATGTCTCCATGCCTTTCCAGGACTTCAAATCTGAGGCCTCCGTCGCTGACCCTGACCTCATCACCGCTTCGCAGGTCATGCAGGATTTCAGGATGATCAAAAGGCAGGAAAGGCTCAGAACGGTTCTGAGACTCGGACGGACCCATGAACAGCTCATCTCCGGCGTGGATTGTCATGGGAGACTGCCTGAGCTCACCGGCCCTGATCTTGGGACCTGACAAATCCTGCATGATGGTAAGAGTTTTTTGAATTTCCTCTTCCACACTTTTCAGGTCATTAATAATGGGTTCAAAATCCCGTCCTGAACCATGTGAAAAATTAAGCCGGAATATCCTAACCCCCTGGTCCACAAGTCTTTTGATGGTGTATCTATCCCTGCAGGCTGGACCGATGGTGGCGATAATCTTGGTATGCATGGCTGTTTTCCCTTATTTGAGCAATGTGCAAAAACTTTTTTAACAGTCTGTTTACAGTTGAATCCAGAAAGGTTAGGTTAATAAATTAAAGAAGGCTCCTCGACACGTGTGGATTTTATATACAGTAAAAAAATTACGAGCCTTATCAAGAATGCCATAACAATTACACAGCATACGTCGAAGAGCTTAAAAGAAATAATGCGTTGTTTTTGGATAAGTTAACCCCTGTTTTGAGAAACCTTTAAACCCCTTTAACAGAAGTCTGAAAAAGCTAAAAGAGAAAATTTTCCCCCTTTTGCCCGGTCCAATTCTGCCGCCCCCGCATTCTCTGCCCCCAAAAAGCCGGAAAATCTGTGACATGGCCCTGAATTCAATACAGATTTAAAATCCAACTATCATTGGTGGTTAGCTAAAAATCCTGCCTGAAATGGACCGCAGGAGAAAAAATGTTCATTTTTTCTCTTGACTTTTCCTTGCCTAACAGCAAATCAGGTGGTAAATGGTGGGAAATGGTGGTTAGATAGTATGTTCAGAGGCCATAGTCAAAGAAGCATAGATCCCAAGGGAAGGCTCATGCTGCCGCCCGATTTCAGGGAGCTTATTCAGGCCCGCTCCTCAGAAGGCCGGATCATGCTGACCAACTTTGACGGCTGCGTAGTGGGTTATCCTTTACCAGAATGGGAAGAAATTGAACAGAGTTTCAACAAGATTAACATGACCAACCGCAATGCCCGCGATTTTCACCGTTTTTTCATTTCAGGGGCCATGGAGGTCAGCCTGGACAAACAGGGCAGGATTCTGGTGCCTCCTTATCTGCGCTCCTACGCGGGCATGAACAAGGATGTGGTCCTGGCCGGGGTGGGAAGAAAGTTTGAAATCTGGGACCTGGAAAGCTTTGAGCTGCAGCGCAGAAAGATGGAACAGGACTTTGACTCTGTAATGGATTCACTGGCTGAGAACGGTTTTGAACTCAGGTTTTAGTATCAGGGCCATACTGCAGCCCTGAACAGACAATGCTTCAGGCAGAAATATCCAATGTATATGACAAACACCTTTTCAGGCCCAGCAAACACAGAGCTGTTAACTCATGAGCCGGTCATGGCCGGAGAGGTCCTGGACTTTCTTCACCCTGTCCCAGGGGGGATATACCTGGATGGTACCGTGGGCCTGGGCGGACACGCTCTGCACCTATTGAGGAGCTGTCAGGGCCAATGCAGGCTGCTGGGCATGGATCTGGACGATGAAGCCATTGGCCTGGCTGAAAACAATCTGAAGGAATTTGCCGGACAGGTACATCTTGTTCTGGACAGCTATCATAATTTTGACCTGCATCTGCAAGACATTGGCCCTGCACCTCTGAACGGGGCACTGCTGGATCTGGGCATGTCCTCACTGCAGCTGGACAAAAAAGACAGGGGGTTCAGCTTTCTACATGAAGGCCCGCTGGACATGCGCATGGGCAAAGCCACTGGATTCGAGCCGGCAGCCAATCTTGTGCACAAGGCATCTTTTTCCAGGCTGAAAAAAATAATTTATGAGTACGGTGAAGAGCCCATGGCTTCAAGGATAGCCAGAGCCATCGTCCAGGCCCGGGAAAAACAGAGCATAAGCACCACCCTCGCTCTGGCCAGGACGGTGGAGCAGGCTTATCCTGCCCAGAGAAGAAGGTCAGCCAGAAACCACCCGGCCACAAAAACCTTCCAGGCGCTGCGCATTGCTGTAAACAAGGAGCTGGAACACCTTGAAAAATTCCTGAAAAAAATTGGCGACTATTTAAAGCCGGGAGCCAGGCTGGTGATTATTTCCTTTCATTCCCTGGAGGACAGAATGGTCAAACATTTTTTTCGTCAGCAGGCCAGTGCCTGCCTGTGCCCGCCCAGGACCACGTTCTGCAGCTGCGGGCATGAAAAAAAATTCACCATTTTAACCAAAAAGCCTTTGACTGCCACCAGGGCGGAAATGATGCACAATCCCCGAAGCAGAAGCGCCAAGCTGAGAGCTGCCCAGAGGATATAGGCCGGCAGTCTTCAGAGTGGATTTGAAAGCAGCCAGGGCATGACCGGAAAGGATCAGGGATCAGCAAGGCAACCGTTCATGAACAAAGCAATGACCCAGGAGTACTGATAAATAAACCGGCTTCAAGAGCTTTTAACAGGATCAGGGTTGCTGGGTATGGGCATACAGAACAAATCCTCTGCCGGCTACAGTGGGCTGGCTTTATTGCTGGGGCTGGCCTTTATTCTGGGCATGGCCAAGGTGTGGGTCAATGTGGAGAGAGTTGACCTGGCCTACCGCATGGAAAGACTGCAAAGCGAATACAGAGAAAACAGAGAGGTGAGGACCAAGCTGACAATAGAGCGCAACAACCTGCTTTCTCAATACAGACTCAGAGAATGGGCCCGTGATCACGGTCTGTCCAAACCTGATGAAAAGCAGATCAGGAAAATCAGGAAGTAGGCACTCATGGTCGGTATGAGTTCCAAAAGCAAGACCAGGGACATAAGCAAATACAAGATAATCATGGTGCTTGCATGCTGCTTTTTATTCTGGGGGGGACTCTGGGCCAGGGCCATGTACGTGCAGCTCATTCAGGGTGAGGAACTGGCCTCTCTGGCCAGCAGGCAGTATTTCAGCCAGGAGAAGATCCAGGGCAAGAGAGGCGAGATATTTGACCGCCAGGGCCGTGTTCTGGCCCAGAGCGTGCGCAGCAGATCCATTTATGCCAACCCTTTTCTCATGGATGATATACCATCGACAGCAGATAAGCTTGCCCGCATTCTGGATGTCGACCCTGGCTCTGTGCAGTCCAGTCTGGGCCGGGACAGGAGTTTTGTCTGGATAAAAAGAAAGGTAAGCGACCGCCAGGCCTATGAAGTGGTCAAAGAGGAGATCCCAGGAATATTCATAATTGACGAACACAGCCGGGTTTATCCTCAAAAGCACATGCTGGGCCAGGTGCTGGGATTCGTGGGTATGGACAATGTC
Organism: Desulfonatronospira sp.; assembly: GCA_003551155.1. GTDB lineage: Bacteria > Desulfobacterota > Desulfovibrionia > Desulfovibrionales > Desulfonatronovibrionaceae > Desulfonatronospira. The sequence goes on along the minus strand of PUMA01000166.1, from coordinate 33,361 downwards.
GGCCTGGAAGGCCTGGAAAAGTCCCTTGATGATCGGGTACGGGGCGCAGAAATGGTCATGGTAATGCAGAGGGATGCCTCGGGACACAGGTTTACCCTGCTGCCACGGGAAGCTGACCAGCATGTTGACGGACAGGACGTGTTTCTGACCATTGACGCCAGGATACAGTCTACTGCCGAACACGTGCTGGCTGAGACAGTGGAACACTTTCAGGGCGATTACGGGATGGCCATGGTTGTTCATGTGCCCACCGGAGACATACTGGCCTGGGCCAGCTATCCCTTTTTCAACCCCAACAATTTTCAGGGATCCAGATCCTCCATGTGGCGCAACAGGGCCGCCACCGACATGATTGAACCCGGATCCACCCTTAAACCTTTTCTGGTGGCTGCTGTCCTGGAAGAACAGGTGGCAAGGGGGGATTCGCTCTACTTCTGCGAACAGGGCAGATGGAGGCTGGGCCGCAACGAGATCAGGGACGTGCGCGAATATGGATGGCTTACAGTAAACCGGGTACTTAGATATTCAAGCAATATCTGTGCGGCTAAAATGGGTCTGGACCTGGGATCTGAGACTCTTCACGATTATTTGATAAAACTGGGGCTGAACACCCCTACAGACCTGCCTCTTCCCGGCCAGGGCAAAGGCCTGCTCCGTCCAGCTCATGTCTGGAGCAGAATGGACCTGGCCACCATATCCTTTGGTCAGGGAGTGGCCACTACATTTTTGCAGCTGGCCAGGGCCTACCTGACTCTGGCCAATGAAGGTCAGTTTACAGAACTGAATCTGCTTCAGGAACAAAGCAAAACCAGGCCCAAGGGCCCCAGAGTCTTTTCCAGGGATGTAAGCCGGGATGTCCTGGCCATGATGAGGGATGCCGTGGAAAGGGATGGAACCGGTACCCGGGCAAGAATAAGCGGCGTGGAGGTCGGCGGCAAGACCGGAACCGCCCAGAAGGCGTCTCCCCGGGGAGGCTACGGAGACCAGTATGTCGCATCTTTTGTTGGGTTCATCCCGGCCATGGAACCTCAGTACATGATCATGGTACTGGTGGATGAACCCCAAAAAAGATATTATGGCGGACTGGTTGCTGCGCCTGCCTTTAAACGTATCGGAACCAGCCTTCTGACCTCTGAGCAGGGTCTGGCTCTGCGCAGCCCCGCACCCCTGCACGGACTAAAGACAACAGGCAGCCCGGCTGTGGAAAAGAGCTGGATCAATATCGGTCCCCGGCAGAATCAGATTATTGACACCGATACTGTGCCTGATCTGCGGGGGATGCCCCTGCGTCAGGCCGCAGAAAGTCTTTTAAAGGCAGGAATAGTTTTCTCCCTGGAAGGAAAGGGCGTAATCGTCCGGGAGCAGATCCCAAGTCCCGGAAACGCCTGGGATCAGGAGAAAAAAGAGGTAACCCTGAAACTGTCTTCAGGGTTTTGAGGTTTATAGATTCAGGAGCCGAGAATTCAGGGTGAACAACTGGAACATGCTGATCAAAGAAGCCCGCCGCGGAAGGCCGGTGCGTTCAGATTCAAGAAAGGTCGAACCCGGTGATATATTCGTGGCGCTGCCAGGAACAAGGGATGACGGAAGCCGTTATATTCCTCAGGCCCTGGACAGAGGTGCGTCCTTTGTGGTGTCTGTAAAATCTGATCAGTCCCGGCAGATGGATCAAAGGCAGATCCTGCATCCACACCCCCACAAGGCTCTTGGAGAACTGGCCCGGGCACATTTCGGTACAGACAGGCTGAAGCTTAAAATCATAGGAATCACCGGCACCAACGGAAAGACCACCACCAGTTACATCCTGGAGCACCTGCTCACCAGAAACGGTTTCAGCACCGGTGTACTGGGTACCTTGAATTACCGCTGGCCGGGGACAGAAATAAGGGCCGGGACAACTACCCCTGAGTGTCTTGAACTGCACCGGATGCTGGCCTGCATGGATAATGAGGGAGTGCAATACGTCTGTACTGAAGTCTCTTCCCATGCCCTGGACCAGCAACGCACAGCAGGAATTGATTTTCACACGGCAGTCTTCACCAACCTGTCCCGCGATCACCTGGACTACCACCGGGATATGCAGGATTATTTCCTGGCCAAAAAAAAGCTTTTTGCAGCCAGGATCAAAGAAAATTTTCTGGGCAGCGTGCTCAACATGGATGACCAATATGGACGTATTCTGGCCCGTGAGGTCCCAAAACCTTTAGGTTATGGCCTTAACAAGGCCTTGGCCCCCTCCCTTGCAGGAAAACTCATTCAAAGCAATGCCCGGGGAGTGAGCCTGGAGTGCACCTATCAGGATAATATCTGGACTCTGAAATCCTCTCTGTCCGGCAGGCACAATGCCCTTAACCTGCTCGCTGCCCAGGGAGCCGGACTGTGTCTTGGCCTAGACCCCCGGCATTTTGAGTGTCTTGAGGACCTGGGGCCGGTTCCGGGACGCCTGGAAAAGGTGAAAAATCCTGGAGGCCTTCATGTCTTTGTGGATTACGCCCATACCCCGGATGCCCTGGAAAATGTATGTCAGGCGCTGAAGGAACTGGATTTTGATGGCCTGCTGGTATTATTCGGGTGCGGCGGTGACCGGGACAGGGGCAAGCGTCCGCACATGGGCAGGGCAGCAGCCAGTCATGCGGACCTGATAGTTCTTACCTCGGATAATCCAAGGTTTGAGGAACCGGAAAACATTATCCAGGAGATTCTGCCAGGTCTGAAGGATCACCCAAATGTCCATATTGATCCTGACCGCAGGCAGGCGATAAGGACAGCTCTTTCCCTGCTCAGGCCAGGCCAGGCCCTTCTTGTGGCTGGCAAAGGTCACGAGGACTACCAGGAGATTAAAGGAGTCAGGCAGGATTTCAGCGATGTGGACGAAATACGGAAGGCTCTGGAAGAAATGTCCCTTCAGAAGTCTGATGTGCGCATCAGAGAGGTTCAGGCGGGATGAAGCTTAAGCTTGAAGAAACAGCCATGGCCATGGATGCTTCGGGAGATCTGCATGGTCTGCAGGAGCGCATGGTCACCAGGGTACAGACGGACAGCAGGATGGTAAGTCCCGGAGATCTGTTTTTCTGTCTGCAGGGTTTACGCTTCGACGGACACAGCTTTGCCCGGGAAGCTGTGCTCAGAAAGGCAGCGGCTGTCGTGGCTCACAAGCCTCTTCCGGAACTGCGAAATGTCCCTGTATTGACAGTGGACAACACCCTCAGGGCCCTGGGAAGGCTGGGCAGGTACTGGCGGCAGAAGGCCGGCAGAAGAGTCATTGGTATAACCGGATCCGCCGGCAAAACAACCACCAAGGAAATTCTGTCAGGAGTTCTCGGGGCCGGATTTAAAGTGGGGAAAAATTATCAGAACTGGAACAACCAGGTCGGCCTGCCCCTTTCACTGCTTGGTTTCACCGGCCGTGAGGATTTCTGGATACTGGAGCTGGGCATAAACAGTCATGCAGACATGGATGACCTGGGAGAGATCCTGCTCCCGGATGCAGCTGTAATCCTTAATGTGGGTCCCTGTCATCTGCAGGAACTGGGCGACATAGACGGGGTGGCTGCGGCCAAGGCCAGAATACTGGATTATCTCAGACCCGAGCACAAGGCCCTGCTCAATATGGACTATCCCTGGCTGCAAAAGGAGGCCCTGAGCAGGCCCCATACCAATATCATCTGGTTTTCGGCTGAAAACCCTCAGGCAGCCTACCGGGTGAGGCCATCAGCCAAAGGCGAATATATCCTGTATGCCCGGGACACCCGATACAGGTTCCGGACCCCTTTTCAGCTGGGACATCTCTGCGAGAATCTGGCTGCAGTGCTGGCCCTGGCCCTGGAGTACGGGATGAGCCCGCAGAATGTGCAGAAAGGACTGGATGAGACCAGCCTTCCCCAACAAAGGATGTCCATAACCAGTAAAGGGCCATGGACATTGATCGACGACACCTACAACGCCAACCCCATGTCCATGCAGGCCGCTCTGGAAGCCGCAGAGAATCTGGCTTCAGGACAGGATATTTTTCTGGTCCTGGGCGATATGGCCGAGCTGGGCCGGACAGAAAAAGAGGCCCACAGGGAGCTGGGCCGCAGCCTGAAACGAATTGGATTCACGGCTCTTTTCTATTGCGGACACAACCTTCAGGAGGTGCAGAAAGGGCTTAACAGCGATCTGCAGGACAGGGTTCATCCGGTAGAGGATATATCCGCCTTTTTGTCCGCCTGGAAAAAACTCGGCCCTTCCGGGGGCACCATTCTTTTCAAGGGTTCGAGAAAGATCGGCATGGAAAAATTTCTCCAGGCTTTTCATGCCGGATGCCTCAGGTGATTAAATGAAACCTGAAGGAATTTAAATGCTTTATCATCTACTATATCCTCTCAGCGAAGACATCAGTGTGTTTAATGTCTTTCGCTACATAACCTTCAGAAGCATTTATGCCCTGCTCACTGCCCTGCTTATCAGCCTGTGGCTGGGGCCCAAGTTCATCCAATGGCTGCAGAAAATAAAGTGCGGACAATACGTGCAGAAGGACGGACCCAACCACCAGACCAAAGCCGGCACCCCGACCATGGGCGGAGCTCTGATTGCACTCAGCCTGGTGACCAGCGTCCTTCTTTGGGGCGATTTGACCAACAAATTCGTCTGGATGTGTCTGTTCGTTTTTCTGGGTTTCTTTCTTGTGGGCTTTTTTGATGACTACCTCAAGGTGGTCAAAAAACAGAACAGGGGGCTGAGCGTCAAGGGCAAGCTGCTGGGACAGGTAATCATAGCTCTGGGAGCAGTATCGATCCTGATGACCATGCCCGGTTACAACACGGAACTGCTCATACCCTTTTTCAAGGAGATAAGGCCGGATCTGTTTCTCTTTTATGTGCCCTTCGCTGCAGTAGTCGTGGTGGGGGCATCCAACGGGGTAAACCTCACCGACGGGCTGGACGGTCTGGCCATCGGTCCCTTTATTGTCAGCGCGGCCTGTCTGTCCATATTCATCTATGTTTCCGGGCACTATCATCTGGCTGAGTATCTTCAGGTGCCCTACATCCCCAATCTTGGCGAGGTAGCGGTCTTCTGCGGGGCCTTGGTGGGAGCGGGCCTGGGCTTTCTGTGGTTCAACGCCTACCCCGCCCAGATATTCATGGGTGATACAGGCAGCATCAGTTTGGGAGGCACCCTGGGCTTCATTGCAGTGCTTTGCAAACAGGAACTTCTGCTGATCATTGTGGGAGGTCTGTTCGTCATTGAGACTCTGTCAGTCATTCTCCAGGTGGGATACTATAAAATGAGCGGAGGAAAGCGCATTTTCCGCATGGCTCCTCTTCATCATCATTTTGAACTTAAAGGAGTGCCCGAATCCAAAATAATCATTCGCTTCTGGATTCTGTCCATATTATTCGCCCTGGTGGCTCTGAGCACTCTGAAACTGAGATAGGATATGCAGGAATTAGTTCACAACAGACAATTAAAGGGTCATGCAGCAGCGGTTGTGGGTGCCGGATGCTCGGGGCTTTCTGCAGCGGCCCTGCTCAGGTCCCTGGGGGCAGAAGTCAGGCTTCTGGAAAAGAGGGCCGATTTTGATCCGCATATACTCAAATCCAGAGGACTGGAAGAGGTGGAGCTGGTGCTGGGCGAACATGAGCCCAAGCATTTCCTCGATGTGGACCTGGTCATTGTCAGCCCAGGCATTGCCCTGTCCAGGGTCCGGAAAATCTGCCCCGGCAGCACTCCGATTTTTTCCGAACTGGAGCTGGCGTCCTGGTTCATATCCGAACCTGTAATCGCGGTGACCGGAACCAACGGCAAAACCACAACCTGCATGCTTATCAGCCACGTGCTGAAAAGCACCGGCCGCAAAGTATTCACCGGGGGCAATATCGGAACCCCCTTGAGCGACCATGTTCTCAGCCAGAACCTGGTGGATCTTCTGGTACTGGAGGCGAGCAGTTTTCAGCTTCAGGGATGCAGCGGATTCAGGCCAGATGTGGGGGTGCTGCTCAATTTTTCAATCAATCACCTGGATTACCATGAAAGTGAGGAGGAATATTTCCAGGCCAAGATGCATCTGTTTTCCAGGCAAAGCATAGGTGATCTGGCAGTGCTGCCCCTGGAGCTCAAAAACCGGATAGAAAAGGGTAAAAAGCTTAACAGCAAGAGAGCCTACTTCGCCCCCACGGGCAGATTTGCCTGCCCTGCCCTGGCCGGGAAGCACAACCAGGCCAACATGGAAGCAGCTTTTCTGGCCTGCAGATTTTTCGGAGTGCAGAAAGAGGAGTTTGACCGGGCCATTCTGGATTTCTCCCCTCCCCCGCACAGGCAGGAAATCTTTTACACTGACCGGGAAATAATTTTTGTCAACGACTCCAAGGCCACTACCCAGGAGGCCATGGCTGCGGCCCTCAAGGCCTTTGACCCCCCCATCAGGCTTCTGGCCGGAGGTAAATACAAGGGAGGGGATTATTCTCTTCTGATTCCTCTGCTCAAAGACAGGGTGGCCAAGGTCTATCTTTTCGGAGGCAGCAGAAAGATATTCGAGTCAGCCTGGAAAGATCATGTGGTCACAGAGTATTTTCCAGGCCTGGAGGAGGCCGTAAACAGGGCTGTGCAGGAGGCCGGGCCCGGAGAATGCGTCCTTCTCTCCCCGGGAACCTCCAGCTTTGACCTGTTCACTGATTACCAGGCCAGGGGTGAGGCTTTCAAAAATACGGTATTCGCTCTCATGAGACCAGGACGCCAGGGTATGCAGTTCAAAGAGCAGAGGACGCAACCTTAAGCTACAGGCAAGGCTCAATGCCGGGGAAACCGGAACCGCTGAAACAGACAGTGAATTTCCGGATCTTCATATTTGCACTGGCCTTGCTCCAGGAAACAGACGGCAATGCACGGCAAAAAAGGAGCTATCAGACATACCGGCCCGGACTTGTGGCTCTTGTTCTCGGTGGTGATTCTCTCCGGGCTGGGTCTGATCATGATCCTGAGTACCAGCGCCATCATGGCCGAGCGCTTTTACGCTGACAAGTACTTCTTTTTCAAGCGCCAGCTGGTTTTCGTCCTGGTCGGGCTGGCAGTGATGTATGCAGGCTACAGGATCAACAGAGGTTTCATTTACCAGCTGCGCTATGTCTGGGTGGGAGCAGCTCTTGCTCTGCTGGTTCTTACTGTTTTTTCGCCCTTGGGGTATTCGGCTGGAGGAGCAACCAGGTGGCTTGACCTGGGCCTTTTCAATATGCAGCCCCTGGAAGCGGCCAAAGTGGCTCTGGTCATTTACCTGGCCTGTTTTTTCGCCTGTAAGCAGGACAAGATAAAATCTTTCAGCGTGGGTTTTTTGCCGCCGGCCCTGATTACCGGAATATTCTGCGCTCTTTTGTTGTTGCAGCCTGATTTTGGCGGGGCGGTATACATGGCAGGTCTGCTTTTCCTGCTCAGCATTGTGGGGGGAACCAGGACAACCTATCTTTTCACCTCTTCGGCCCTGGCCCTGATCACTGCGGCTATCCTTATTGTACAGTCTCCGTACAGGTTCAGAAGATGGTTCTCCTTTCTGGACCCGTTCAAGGATGCCCAGGATGCAGGATATCAGCTGGTACAGTCATTATACGCCTTTGGTTCAGGAGGGCTCTGGGGCATGGGTCTTGGGGAAGGAAGGCAGAAACTGTTCTTCCTTCCTGAAGCACACAACGATTTCATCATGGCCGTGGTAGGCGAGGAACTCGGTTTTATCGGGATATCCCTGGTTTTTGTGATTCTGGGGATAATGCTTTGGCGAATACTTGTGATCTGTATGGCCCAGGAGGATCTTGTGGACAGGTTTGCCGGACTGGGCATGGGCATGATCATAATCCTGGGTGCTCTGTTCAATCTGGCCGTGGTCCTGGGGGTAATTCCGCCCAAAGGACTGCCCATGCCCTTTATCAGCTACGGCGGCAGCAGCCTGGTGGTATCCTTTTTCTGTGCAGGATTTCTGCTCAACCTCTCCAGGAGAAGGCCGTGCTCAAGCGGGTGCTGATAGCTACAGGAGGAACAGGGGGTCATATATACCCTGCCCTGTCAGTAGCTACGAAAATAAGGGCATTGTATCCGGAGTGCCGCCTGGTGTTTGCCGGAGGAGAGTATGGTTCTGAAAAAGAAATCGTTCCCAGGGCCGGCATTGAATTCAAATCATTCCCGGCCAGCGGAGTGCTGGGCAAGGGTTTGAAATCCCTGGGCTCATTATGGTGGGTGAGCAAGAGCCTGGTGCTGTGCTATATTTTTCTGCGATCATTCAGGCCTGAGGTGGTCCTGGGATTTGGAGGGTATGCAGGTTTTATTCCGGTACTGACCGCCAGATGGATGGGCATTCCCACAGCTGTACACGAACAGAACAGTCTTCCGGGGGTGACCAACAGGGTACTGGGAAGGAAGGTAAAAAAGGTGCTGCTCAGTTTTGATGATGTCCAGAATTTTTTTTCTGCTGAGAAGGTTGTCCTGACCGGCAACCCTGTACGCCCGGAAGTTCTGAACCGGGAGTATGCCTTCCCGGGCATGCACGAGCAGGGCAAGAGGCTTCTGATCCTGGGGGGGAGCCAGGGGGCCAGAGCCGTTAACGATGCCGTCCTGGAAAGCCTGGTGGAGCTTAAAGCCATGGATGTCCAGATCTGGCACCAGACCGGGAACAATGATTTCCAGCGCATCAAGGACGTTTACCAGGACAGGTATCCCCAGGCCAGGGTGGAAGCATACATAGAAGATATGGCTGAGGCTTACGATTTTGCCTCCCTGGTTCTCTGCAGAGCAGGAGCCTCTACTATCTCGGAGCTCTGTGCAGCTGGCAAGCCATCAGTCCTGGTCCCTTTTCCTTACGCCACCCACGATCATCAGATGGTCAATGCCAGGCACCTGGAGCAAGCCGGCGCAGCAATGATCGTAGCCCAGAGCTACCTGCAGGAGGTCAATCTGGCCAGGCTCATAGGGGATCTTCTGGCCATGCCTGACAGGCTGAGGCAGATGAGCCGGGCCGCCAAGAAGCTCAGCCGGCCCGACGCAGCGGACAATATAGTTCAGGAATTGATCAAACTGAAACAAGGTTCTTAATTTGCGCAATTATATAAATAAAATACACATGATAGGCATCGGTGGCTCAGGCATGAGCGGCATTGCTGAAGTTCTGCTCAACCTCGGCTACAGCGTAAGCGGATCAGACCTAACAAGCGGGGCCGGGGTCAAACGGCTGCAGCACCTGGGCGCCCGGGTATTTGAGGGACACTTTCCTGAAAATGTGGGCCAGGCTCAGGTTGTGGTAAAATCAACAGCAATACGGGAGGACAATCCAGAGGTCCTGGAAGCCAGGGCCAGGAATATTCCAGTCATTCCCAGGGCAGAGATGCTGGCTGAGCTTATGCGCTTGAAAACCGGCATTGCCGTGGCCGGCACCCATGGCAAGACCACCACGACCTCTCTTCTGGGAACCATTTTCAAGGAAGCCGGACTGGATCCCACAGTAATTATAGGAGGCAGGCTCAACACCTACGGCAGCAATGCCCTTCCCGGAACCGGCGAATACCTTATTGCCGAGGCGGATGAATCCGACGGATCATTTCTAACCCTGCTGCCCATCATGAACATAGTCACCAATATTGGAACGGATCATCTGGATTATTACCATGATCTGCAGGAAATCAGTGAAAGCTTTGTCCGCTTCATGAACCATGTGCCTTTTTACGGATTGAACGTGGTCTGCGGGGATGACCCGGTAATACTTTCCATACTGGACAGAATCAAACGACCGGTTCTGACTTACGGCATGGGTATAAACAATACTCTCAGGGCTGAGATATTAAGTGCAAGTCCCGGATCAGAATTCAATGTCTTCATAAGGGGACAGTTCTGGGGTCAGGTTAGGCTGAACCATCCGGGAAGACACAATGTTCTCAACAGCCTGGCCGCCATAGGGCTGTCCCTGCAGGCCGGCGTTTCCAGAGAAGACATCATCAAATCCCTGGCCTTTTTCGGAGGAGTGGGCCGCAGATTCGAACGCAAAGGCATCAGGGACGGGATCTTGGTAGTGGATGATTACGGGCATCATCCCACAGAGATTGCGGCCACCCTGGAAACTGCCAGGGAGTGTTATCCCGACCGCAGGCTGGTGGTTCTTTTCCAGCCCCATCGCTTTACCAGAACAAGAGCCCATTTCGGTGATTTCTGCCGGGTGCTGGCCAGGGCGGATCTCTTGCTGCTGACGGAAATATTTCCGGCTTCAGAGGATCCTATCCCCGGGATCAACGGTCAGAGCCTGGCCCAGGGAGTCAGGCAGGTATCCGGGTTGCCGGTAAAATTCTGCCAGACTCTGGACGATGCCCAGAACGAGCTGGCTGATGTGCTTCAAGAGGGGGATATTTTTCTGACTCTGGGGGCAGGCAATGTCTGGCAGGCGGGAGAAGGATTCTTAAAGCCATGATGAGCGTGAACGGACCTGATCTCAAGCAGATGTCCACCCTGAAAATGGGCGGTCGGGCCGGTTTGGCCCTTTTTCCCGAGAATTTGTCTCACCTGGATGAACTAGGCCGCAGCTGGGATCGGATAGGCAAGCGGCGCCTGTTCCTGGGAAGGGGAAGCAATGTTCTTTTTACCGAGGACAACGTTGACCTGGTGCTGATTAAATGGCGGATAAACAAAGATCCCCAGGTCATGAGCAATAATGAACATACCGTGCTGGTACGTGTGGATGGTGGCTTCCCCCTGCCCAGACTTCTCGGCTGGTGCTCGGCTTACGGCCTTTCTGGCCTGGAAGAACTGGCCGGCATACCGGGCACAGTGGGCGGAGCAGTAGCCATGAATGCAGGCGCACACCAGACCGATATATGCGCCATTGTGACCAGGATTGAACTCTGGAGCCCAGGACAGGGCGTGTTCTCCTTAACTCCTGGAAATTTCAGCTACGGCTACAGAAAGTTTTCTCCCGGCATAAACATGGACGAATTTCTTATTATATCCGTAGAAATTGAGCTTGCACCTGAGAGTCCAGGCCATGTGCGGAAAAAGACCAGACAATTCTACATGAGAAAAAAAAAGGTTCAGCCTTTACTTTCAAACACTGCAGGCTGCGTGTTCAAAAACCCGGATGAACAGGAAACAGCAGGCAGACTTCTGGACCGGGCCGGTTTACGGGGAAAGACAAGGGGACAGGTTTGTTTCTCCAGCAAACATGCCAACTTTCTGGTAAATCTGGGTGGAGGAACAAGCCGTGAGGCCCTGGAGCTGATTCAGGAGGCCAGGGAAGCTGTCCTGCAGATGTCCGGACATGACCTGGAAATGGAAATCCTTGTAGTTTGAGAGGTCAGCCTTGAGCATTGCTAAACAGAAAAAAAGAACCTCGACCTGGCGCACTCCCGGCAAGAAACAGAAAGGGCTGGCCAGAAAGGTATTTTCCGCACTCATGGGCCTGGCAGGTTTTTCTTTCATCCTTGTCTGCAGCATGGGCCTTCTCATGCTGGTGAGCATAGCCCTGATTTACGGCTACCGCCAGGCCACCAGCAGCGATTACCTTACTCTGAGAGAAATTGATATCCAGGGCAACCGGCAGCTGACCTCCTCCGAGCTGCTCGGCATCATGGAAATTGATACAGGCGAAAACATGCTTCAACTGAACATGTCTGAACTGAAAAACAGGCTCCTGGACAATCCCTGGATTGAAAAAGTCCGTTTAAGACGAGAGTTTCCAAATCATCTCCATATCAGCATCCATGAAAGACAGGCATATTTCTGGATTCAGAACGACCATAACCTCTATTACGCCGATGCCCGCGGCAAAATCATTGCATCTCTTTCGCCCCAGAGGGTGATTTCCCTGCCAGTGCTCTACCTGCAGGGCGATCCCGGGCAGGAAACCATAACCTCTCTGGTGCAGGCCCTGGAAAGAAGAGGCTTTCCCTTTTCCATGCAGGACCTGGCCTGGATAAAAGTATCGGAAACGCAGCAGGTTCAAATGTATATATATGGCCTGGGTATTGAGCTGGCCATGGGCAGCGGTGACATGGACAGGGACATGAGCAGGCTGAACGCTGTGTGGCAGGACCTGCGGCAGAGGGAGGAAATCGACAGTGTCAGCAGAATCAACATGGCAGGAGATAATGTCTGTGTTGCATTTAAAACCGGGCAACGTCCCGAAATGTAAGGAATGAGCATATGACCAAATCTGACTTGATCGTGGGCCTGGATCTGGGGACTACAAAAATTTCCGCTGTGGTAGGGGAAATGACCCCTGACGGAGTGGATATCGTGGGTATCGGCACCAGTCCTTCCTCTGGGTTGCGCAAGGGAGTGGTGGTCAATATCGAACAGACCGTGCAATCCATAAAAAAGGCCCTGGAGGAAGCAGAACTCATGGCTGGATGCGAGATCCGGTCTGTGTATGCAGGGATTGCCGGCAGCCATATCAAGGGATTCAACAGCCACGGAGTGATCGCGGTCAAGGGCGGAGAAGTCAGCAACCGGGACGTGGAAAGGGTGCTGGATGCGGCCAAGGCCGTGGCAATCCCCCTGGATCGTGAGGTCATCCATATCCTGCCCCAGGAATATATCGTGGACGATCAAACAGGCATAGCAGACCCCCTGGGCATGGCCGGGGTACGTCTGGAGGTCAAGGTGCACATTGTCACCGGAGCGGTCAGCAGCGCTCAGAATATTGTACGTTCCTGCCACCGTTCCGGACTGGATGTTTCAGACATCGTGCTTGAATCACTGGCTTCTTCCAAGGCTGTACTCACGGAAGAAGAAAAGGAGATCGGGGTGGTTCTGGTGGATATCGGAGGCGGAACAACAGATGTGGCTATTTTTGGCAATGACTCCATAAAATACACCGGGGTCATCGCCATAGGGGGTGCCAATCTGACCAATGACATCGCTTTCGGCCTCAGAACTCCCATGGTGGCCGCAGAAAAAATCAAGATCAAATACGGCTGTTCCATGGCGGACATGATCCAGGAGGACGAAATCATTGAGGTACCCAGCGTGGGGGGACGTGCTCCGAGAAAACTGTCCAGGCATGTCCTGGCTGAAATCTGCGAACCCCGCATGGAAGAACTGTTTCTCCTGGTGGATCAGGAGCTCACCCGTTCCGGGTTCAAGGACTCGGTAGGCGCAGGGGCGGTTATCACCGGAGGAGCAGCACTGATCGACGGGGCCCAGGAACTTGCGGAACAGATTTTCAATATGCCCACCAGGATTGGATATCCCCGCAAGGTGGGAGGCCTCAAGGACGTGGTTAACAACCCCATGTTCGCCACAGCAGTGGGAGTGCTGATTTTCGGAGCTGAAAAGGAAAGTTCTCAGAAACACTTCCGCATCCGGGACAAGAACATGTTTAACCGGATATTGAACAAAATGCGCAAATGGTTCGTGGATATAAAGTAGAGAACCCAAAAAATTGATCTAAACCCGTTGTGGTCCATGTCAGACAGCCGGAAATCCATGCAGGGGCAAAATTTTCCTGCTGAACATAATTGTTAAGATAAACCGGGAAGGAGGAAACCATGGAATACCAGGAAATCCAGATGGAAGGAAACGCCAGGATCAAAGTTGTGGGGGTCGGCGGTGGCGGAGGCAATGCAGTCAACAACATGATCTGCTCGGCCATGAAGGGGGTCACTTTCATTGTGGCCAACACTGACCTGCAGGCGTTAAAGCACTCCAGGGCCGAGTACAAAATTCAGCTTGGAGAGCAGCTGACCAAGGGACTTGGAGCCGGCGCTGATCCGCATATCGGCAGAGATGCGGCCCAGGAAAGCATAGACCAGATTCGTCAGATCCTGGAAGGCTGCGACATGGTCTTTGTCACTGCAGGCATGGGCGGAGGCACAGGTACAGGCGCTGCACCTGTCATTGCCCGCGTGGCCAAGGAAATGGACGCGCTTACTGTGGCGGTTGTTACCAAGCCCTTCTACTTTGAGGGCAAAAGAAGGCGCGTCCAGGGAGACGAAGGCATTGCTGCACTGAAAGAAGTGGTAGACAGCATCATTACTATTCCCAATGACCGCCTGCTTTCCCTGGCTTCCAAAAAGGCCTCTTTTCTGGAAATGCTCAAAAAGGCCGATGAAGTACTGTATTACGGAGTCAAGGGCATTTCCGATCTCATCATGGTCCCTGGACTGATCAACCTTGATTTCGCCGACGTCAAGGCGGTCATGTCTGAAATGGGTCTGGCCATGATGGGCACCGGAATTGCCCGGGGAGAAGGCCGGGCCAGAGAGGCAGCCATGAAAGCAATTACCAGCCCCCTTCTGGAGGATGTCTCCATTGACGGAGCCAGAGGCGTGCTCATGAACGTGACATGCGGCACTGATCTGGCTATTGATGAAGTCAGCGAGGCAGCAGAGATCATCCATGAATCAGCCCACGAAGATGCCCAGATCTATTTTGGAACAGTATTCGACGAAAATATTGAGGATGAGATCAGGATCACTGTCATAGCTACAGGCATTGAAGACGTATTCGCCTCGCATGAACATCCTTCGTCCAAGGTTACAGATCTGTCCCGGGTTCAGAAAGGTCATAACGGCTCCAGGACAAGACCCAGAAACATGGCCTTGGATCCGGAGGGAAAGGAGAACCTGAATATACCGGCCTATATCCGGCGCAGCAGAAGCAATCAGGAGCAGCCTCCCGGCGATAACCAGGGCAAATCCAAACGTCAAAGGGGTGAAGAATTCATATTTGACGAAGATGAGTTCGAGATCCCTTCATTTATTCGCAGACAGGCTGACTGATCTGCAGACAGCAGATAGAAGGTTCAAGGCCGGGTTCTCATATCCCGTGAGTATTGCAGTACTGACTGCGGCCAGGCACTTCTGCTGACTTATTGTCTTCAGCCGGCAGACAACAGGATCAGCCTCACCTTCTGCCTGATGGGCCCCGGGATCCTGGAAGGGAAAATGAAGTCAGTAAAGAGATTGGAGCAAACAAAAAATGAAACCTTTATTTCCGGGTATGACCGGAAAAAATCCAGGGAGTGGGGCGGACGTTTGCCGGTGGCTGTTGTTTTTCCGGAGGAAAAGTCTCTGGGGATGTCCACTCTGGGCTGGCAGGCGGTCTACAGGCTGCTGGACGAGAATGACAGCTTTTATCTGGAGCGTTTTTTCTGGGACAAAAAAAAGAACAGTGTGGTTTCTTCAGACTCGGATAAACAGTTGTCCGAGTTTGCACTGATCTGTTTCAGTCTGAATTTCGAGGGTGACTTCCTTAATCTTGTCAGGACATTATATGCAAACTCCATCCCGGTTTATGCACGAGACAGACAAGGCTGGCCCCTGCTTATGGCCGGAGGTCCCATAACCTTTATCAATCCCTCTCCTGTCATGTCCGGACTGGACTTTATTTATGCGGGAGAAGCTGAAGACGGATTCAGAAAAACAGCACTGGAAGTCAAAATGCACTGGATGGACGGGGCAGACAGACAAAAGGTCCTGGAAAGCATTTCCTCATTTCCCGGTATATACGTTCCGGGCCGAAGTTACAGGGTAGCAAGGCAGGTCCATGCTTCCGGACATAATATACTTGCAAAACCGGCCTGTTCTGCTTTTGTCTCCGGCAAAACAGTGTTCAGAGACAGTTTTCTGGTGGAGATCAACAGGGGATGCCCGTACGGATGCAGATTCTGCGCGGCCGGGTTTGTTTACCGGCCGAGACGCACCGCCCGGATGTCTCATCTGCAGAAAATGATCATGCAGGCCCGCCCCAGAAAGGTAGGCCTGGTGGGTACTGCCCTGACCGACTGGAAAGATCTGCAGAAATTTTTGAAATGGCTCAAAAATGAAAAAATCAAGTTTTCCCTGTCATCCATTCGGGCTGACAGCCTGGACCGGACATTTCTTGAATTTCTGCGTTCATGCGGAATTAGAAGCCTCACCCTGGCAGTGGAGGGCATAAGCCAGGGCCTGCGCGCCGGGGTAAACAAGAACTTCAGCGAACCGAAGTTCTTTGCTGCAGTCCGGGAGATAAGCAGGCTCCAGTTCAACAATCTGAAACTCTATTTTATCCTGGGGCTTCCCGGGGAAGATGAAAAGGATTTTCAAGAACTGGCATTATTTCTGGAGAAGCTGGATCAGGCCCGGAACCGCGGCAAGGACCAAAGAAAAAAAGGTCTGGAACTTATTAGCATAAGTGCTTCCATGTTTGTGCCCAAGCCATGGACTCCACTGCAATGGGCACCTATGGACAGCCAGGAGGCATTCAAGGAAAAAATCAAGAAATTCAAGCAGCTCTGCCTTGCCTACAGGGGAATGAAATTCACCGGGGAAAATCCTTTTCAGGCAAGAATCCAGGGACTTCTGGCCCGGGGAACCATTGAGGTTTACGAGCTTTTGCTCCTTGCGGCTCAGTCCGGAGGCAACTGGAAACAGGCCCTGTCCCGGTGGCCCCTGGACATGAAGGACTACCTGGATCGGGAGCGGTCCGGAGATGAAGAGTTTTCCTGGGATTTCCTGGACATGGGGGTTGAAAAGAGCTATCTGCGCCGGGAGTGGCACAGGTACTGGAAAAGGATAATGACCAGGCCCTGTCCCGATGTCGGCTGCAATGAGTGCAGGCGCTGCGGAATGGAAGATTATCCGGCCCACTTATCCGCTGAAGCCTGACAGGGCAGTAACTGATATCTCAAAAAAGCATTTTCCATGGAGTCTTTTTAAGTGCCTACTATTTGCTTTAAGGCCTTTTCTTTTTTACAGCCCAAGTTGAAATCGCTGGGTCTTCCCGATAGTGATGAGAGCATGGAAATCATGCCAGGGGAAACAGTGGCCGGTCTTTTGCAGCGTTTGAATCTCGCGCCGGAAGAGGTTGAAGCCGCCTTTATCAACGGCAGGGTATCCCCCCTGTCCACGGTGCTTGAACACGGAGACAGGGTGGCCCTGGTTCCCCCGGGTACTCCCGGACCCTACAGGGTTCTGCTGGGCATCAGGGGACAGGGATCAGGGGAGTTTTGACAAAACCCCGGGGCTGAAGACACTTCCACAGCATACGTCGAGGAGCCGATTCTTGTTCCTCAGGTCAAGTCAGGAAAGAAGCGTGGTTGCTTTAATCCCCCTGAACAGCCTTTATAAACCGGAGTCCTTATGCCCTATATCCCTCAGGAAAGAAGGAACATGTTTGAGAATGCCCTGAGAGAGCTGGCCCGCGAAGTTGAAAATCAGGGCGAGCTCAACTACTGCATATTCAAACTTTCCAAATTGATCATTGAACGCATCGGGGAAAATTATGATCACCTGAGCATGTGTTCCAGTGCCATGGAGCATGCCAAGCTGGAGTGGTACCGCAAAGTTCTTGCACCTTACGAGGACAAAAAAATCCTTGAAAACGGCGACATCTGAATACCGCCTGACTGCATTCACAGGAAATGGAACATTGATTTATTATTCCATCTCCGGTATGCACGAAATTCCTGTTCAGGAAATCAACGTCTCTGAGGACCAATAGAATCGGCTATGCACATTTGTATAGTCCCAATGGCTGCATGCACGAATCTTTGAGAGGTTACCCATATGAGCCACTACATTCCTTCCTTCAACAACCGGCGCATCAATTTGAAACGTACACGCAGCAAAAAGCCCCTCTGGATCCTGACATGCTGCGCAGCTGTTATATTAAGTTATTTTCTGCTGGGATTTGATTTCAAGACTCAGGACAAGGACCAGGCTTCTTCTGTGGACAACAAGACCAGGGTTCTTACCGCTGATGCCACCACCTCCAAGCCGGAATCAGACCCTGTCAGATCCGGTTCACCGTTTCTGCCTGCAGCCGGGGACCCTGCTCCTGAAGTTGAAGGATTTGAGGAGCCGGCATCAAACATCCAGGAAAAAACCGTATCAGTTTCTTCGGGAGACACGCTCATGGGACTTCTGGTCAGCCAGGGACTGCCCAGGGCTGAAGCCCACAGAATAATCACCTCCATGGAGGATGTATTCAATCCCAGGCGCCTGCACCAGGATCACGAAATCGTTCTGGCCTTTGAGAACAGGGAAGACAATGAGCCCCAGCTCCAGAGCATGAACCTCAGGCTGGATGTAACCCGTGAAGTATATGTGACCCGATGCCTGGAAAACGGTTTCAAGGCCCGGGAAATGAGACATCAGCTGGAAACCCGGCCTGTGCGGGCCGAGATCGAAATCAACTCGAGCCTTTACAGCGCCGCCGTCAATGCCGGCATGCCCATAGAAATCCTGATGCAGATGATCCGCGCTTATTCCTTTGATGTGGACTTTCAGCGCGATATCCGGCCCGGGGACAGGATCGAGGTGCTCTTCCATGAAAAAGTGGGTGAAAACGGGGAGTTTGTCCGGGGATGCTCAGTACTCTACGCCACCCTGACCACCCGGGGCAGGAACCTGCCCATTTATCGCTATGAAACCTCGGATGGAGAGAAGGATTTCTTCAATGCCCAGGGAAAATCAGTACGCAAGACCCTGATGGTCCCCCCCATAGACGGGGCCAGGCTCACATCAGGCTATGGAATGCGCCGGCATCCCATCCTGGGTTACAGCCGGATGCATCCCGGTCTTGACTTTGCAGCACCCACAGGTACCCCCATCATGGCTGCAGGGGACGGAGTGGTTGAATATGCCGGCCGCAAGGGCAATTACGGCAACTATATCCGCATCAGACATCCCAATGAATACCATACCGTTTATGCCCACATGAGCCGTTTCGCCTCAGGAATCCGCAGCGGGGCCAGGGTCAGGCAGGGAGAGACAATAGGGTATGTAGGCTCCACAGGCATGTCCACAGGTCCGCACCTGCACTATGAAGTCCATCACCGGGGAAGACACGTAAACCCCGCAACTGTGGATACACCTCCGGGACGCACTCTGGAAGGACAGGAACTGGAGAGGTTCATGCAGGTCAAAAAGGATCTGGAAACCCTTTTTGCCTCTTTGGAAACCAGAGACAGGCTGGTCAGGCAGGACCAGCAGCGGGTGCAGGATTAATGATCCCTCAGGGGGTCCTGGGGCCGGACAATAGGTGAATGCATGCTCATTAACCGGCCCCGCCCGCAATGATTCTCACGGACTTTACTCACCTTTATGATCCGGGAAAACTCCCAGGCCCTGTGCTGGGTCTGGCCTAAAAAAACCAGCAGCGAAAATATTCTTGGACCGGAACTTTCCTTCCGAGCCCTTAAGCTCCAACTCATCAGTTCTTCTGACAGGCCATTTTATGAAATTAGACCGGGTCCGCCCTATACATCAAAGACAACTTTTTTTATCAGATCCTGCGCCAGACTCAAGACCTCAAAAGGTTTTATGTCTCTTACCTGAGCGGCAGTTTCTGGGCAGGAATCAGTCATCCAGAAGCTGGAAAATTCCTGATCAATAAGCCTCTTCCAGGACTGCCCAGGAAAGACCCCATGGGTTACATAGGAGCTGACCCGGTCCGCGCCGTTTTCCAGCAGGGCCTGTTTGCACTGAATCAGAGTGCCCCCCGTCATGACCAGATCATCAACAATAACCACGTGTTTTCCTCTAGGATCCCCTTCCTGAATGATCACCCTGCGCCCGGCTTCCTCCCTGACTTTGTGCGCGGTGATCAAAGGGTACCCCTTGAACATCCGCCCGAAACGCTTCCAGGCACCTTCATCGGGAAAGGCTATGGCCACATTGCGCATGTTCCGGATACGCTCCTGAAGAAGAGGTATGGCTGTTTCCAGCCTGGGAATGACATTGTCGGAAAAATAAAATCTCTCCTGCTGGGCATGGATATCATAAATAATTATCTGTACCGGGCCGGACATGGTCCCTGGAATTAACGAAAGAAGCCTGGCCAGGGTTGCTGCCGTGGCTATCTCGCCTTCTTCATCAACCCGCTCCATGGTTCCGGTGGGAAAATAAGGCAGGACCACCTTCAAAGACCTGACTGCCAGACGGGGAAGCTCAAAGATTACGGATAATTGTCTGAATATCTCAGCAGGACTGTTCATGGAGGCCAGAAAAACCACATGACTGTTCCTGAGACTCTCAGAGTCCATAATCATAAGGTCCGGAAATCCATCCTGGAAATATTTCCAGGAAATCCTTCCGGGCGTGCAAATCTCGCTGGTACTGCACAGGGTGTCGGCCAATCCCTCCATTTGGGGACAATATAAGACCCTTACCATGGAAACTTCTCGCTTTGGTAAAAAGAAAACAAAACCATTGAACCTCCTTCAGACTTATTTTTGAAGTTTATCCAGATGTCAAGGAAGGATACCCTCCATCAAGGTTTGGAACTCCAGGTACACATCAGCCCGGTATACCCATGCATGATTTCTGGTTCCTCCACGCAACGTGTGGATTTTATATCCAGTTTAAAATAAATAGCTTTCTTCAGAATGCCATAACAATTCCACTGCAAACGGGGAAGATCAGGATTTCCCTGTTCCTGAAAAATGATCCCAATAACCTGCTTCCGCAATCAAAAGGCTTGACATCTGCAGCTGAACATGTTTGATAACAACATTCATCATCAATTTGTCATTGACTTTTTTTTGATCAGCTTTAATGATATTGAAAATCAATCTGCAAATCAGAAAGGAATAAAAATGGGCTGGATTCCTGCAGCAGTTGCTGTCCTGGAAAAAATGAGCAGTTCTTCAAGGGTGCTGACCCGGCTTTACTCCTGGCCTTACCGCCGGGTAGTAGAAAACGAGATACTTCTGGCCAGGCTGAACAAGGATGATGTTGTCCTGAACATCGGATGCGGGGCCATACCTTTTACTGCCCTGTACCTGGCCGGCCTGGCCGGATGCAGGGTTTTTGCCCTGGACCTGGATCATAATGCGGCCAGGCTTGCAAAAACATGCGTGCTCAAGGCCGGGCTGGAAGACATGATCAGTGTGCTCCATGCTGATGGGTCAAGAAAATTTGAACAGCCCTATACCGCATCAATAGTTGCCCTTCAGGCCGCACCCAAGGACATAATTCTCAATGCCCTGAGAAAAACCGCCGGACCCGGGGCCAGGTTCATCTTCAGGATGCCCAGTCCCCCTTACAGGGATCACTATGACTCTCTGACTTTAGAAAATCATGCCCAGGCTGTGGCCGTCCAGCCCATGCGTACATTTGACCGTTCCGTGCTCTTCAGGCAGGCGGCGTAACTCAGAAATTAGAACACAGCGGCCAGAACACGAGATGAAGTGATCCATTTTTACTGTCCATCACCAGTAACCCATTGACTGAAGCTGACATGTCCTTACCCAAAGCCATTCTTTTCCTGCCGGGCATTGCCGCCCTGACTGCCCTGGCTGCAATCCTGGGGCCGGATCAGATCCGGGAATCTCTCTTCAGGATCACTGCCGGCCAACTGGCGTTTCTGTTCCTGCTGCAGCTGATTACGCTCCTGGCCGGAGCCTGGATCTGGCATTTTCTGCTCAGACGCAAGGACCGCATTTCCTTTGGCCGTGTCTTTCTCATCAATCAGGCGGGCGGTCTCATTGAAAGCCTTACACCCTCGGTAAAATTCGGGGGCGAGGCTGCCAAGCTCTATTTATTCAGAAAAGCAACAGGCATAAGTTCACAGGGACTAGCAGGAACCCTCATGATGCACAAATTCCTGACCATGGCCCCCTTCGTTTTTTTGTGCCTTATGCTCTTTTACCCGGCTCTGCACTATTTCGAACTGCCCCTTTCCTTTCATGTGTCCCTGTTTCTTTTGGTTTTACTGTGCACAGGACTGGGATGGTTCTGTTGCGGGTGCCGGACACATGGTTCTTCAGAACTGCTCCGGGCAGATACTGATGCAGGTCGGTATACAGGTTCTGCGGGACTGATCAAAAGGCTGTGTTCCAGGGCCGGATTCTTTTTCAGCCGGGCCAGGCTGGAGGCGGCTAACCTGCTGTCCGCAAGGCAGACCCTGGGCATCATGCTGGTTTCCCTGCTTATCTGGGTGTTTTACCCTCTCAAGGTATACCTGGCCTGCCACTTCCTGGGCCTGGAGGTACATCCCTTGATAATCGGCCTGGGCACTCTGTTTGCGTACATGATAAGCATGCTTCCACTGCTGCCGGGGGGACTGGGCACCTACGAGGCAGGCATGACCATGTTTCTGACCCTGGGCGGACTCAGCCCTGCTGAAGGCCTCGCTGTATCACTGCTCTCCAGGTTGACCACATTCTGGTTTCCCCTGCTTCTGTCAGCGCTGTCCTGCCTGATTCTGGCCTGGCAGGACCGCCTGACACAGCACGAAGCCCAAAGTAACTGCCCGTGATCAACCAAGCTCGATACGGTATCTTGCCCCGTAGTGCAGGCCCACCATCAGGGTCAGATACTCCCGCAGATGCCGGGTAAGGAGAAAATTTTCCCGTACGAACTGCCTTGCCTTGCTTCCCATCTGGGCCATGCGGTCCCGGCTTTGCAGAAGGTACCTGATGCGCAGGGCCGCACCCTGGGGGGTCCGCACCAGAAAGCCGGTATGATAATTGACCACCTGCAGCCTGATGCCTCCAGTATCCCCGCCTATGACCGGCTTTCCTTTCCACAGCCCTTCGGTGACGGTCAAGCCGAATCCTTCCTTGATGGATTTCTGGATAACGATGTCTGCTGTACGCTGCAGGGCATTAATTTTTCTGTGGGCGTCCGGAGGCAGCAGCAGCACCTTGATATCCGGATCATCCCCTGCCGCGGACCGGACTTCCGAAAGAACCGCCTCGCCCTCGGGGTCATCCGCTGCCGAACCCCCGGCCAGAACAAGCTGCAGGCCGGGAACGAATTTTCTGGCCAGCCTTTGGGCCTCAATCACTCCCACTGGATCCTTGAACCGGTCAAAGCGTGAAACCTGCAGCACAACAGGACGCTCGGGATCAAGGCCGAATTCCTGGCGCACCTGTTCCATCTCATCCTGAGGAAGATCAATGTTCTTGTCGCTAAGGGGATCAATGCTTGGAGGGATAATATATTCCGGATGTGGCAGAGCCTGGGCGAAATCCGGCAGTGAAAACACGCTGGCATCATAGGCTGCTACATGTTCGCGCAGATAACGCCATACAGGCCGGTATGGGCGGCTGGCGTCGATATGGCAGCGCCATACCCAGCGTCCTCTGCGTGCGGAGCAAAGACCAAGCAGGGGTGCCGGCTGGGGATCATGGATAAATACGAAATCAGCCTCCTCCAGAAGGGCCCGCAGCTCTTCGGCATTATCACGATTGGTCTCCTCGTAGGCATCCAGCAGCGGCCTGGAAATGGGAGCGGCCAGTCCCTGCAGGGCGTTGTGCATGGCCTTGGTGCACTGATAAAATTCATCACTTCCGCTGATGACTTCCCATCGCGCGTCCAGGCCCAGCTCTGCACTCAAAGGCACCAGCTTTTCCAGAATTTCAGCCACTCCTCCGCCTGTCCGGGTGGAATTGACATGGACCACCTTCATTCCCTTCAAGGGACTGGTCAACTGCTGCAGATGGGAAACCACATCCCGGCCGGCCACTTCGGCGTAAGCATCAAGAAGGCTGCTCATTATTCTTCCCCCCTGTCCCGGCACTCCAGGCAGATCTTTGTCATTTTCTCGCGAATCTGGCTCAGACTGGAGAAGAACGGATCTATTCCGGCCAGACCCCGGATCAGTGCGGTATACGGCTTTTCAAAGCCGGTAAGCCAGTAGCTGAAGTCGTCCAGCCCGCCCTGTATCCGGCGGCGGGCATCAATAAAATGATAAAATATGGTTCCTGTGGAGAGTTCCGGTATGACCTCGGCCAGGGCTTCAGGACGAGCCAGGCGCGTGCCTGTATCAAAGATCACCAGCTGAGTCCGGATGAACTCAAAGGGCCGGGAGGCCTGCAGCCAGTGGGCTGTTTCGCTCTCATCCAGCCTGTCGTCAATAATCTCAAGCAGTTCGCGGCGAAGATCCTCCAAATCCTTGTGCTCCACCGGATCGATAACTGCAAGCTGCTCAGCCAGGGCAGGCTCGCGCAATTGCCTGCGACACCAGGTAGCGATATCATTGTTGAATTCACGCTCCTCAAAGCGTGCCCCCAGCAGTCCTCCCCAGAAATGGTGATAGATGCTGTCAATATTCACATCCCGGATATGATCCCTGAGTTCGGTCAGGTTGACAGCCTTGCGTCCTGTTGCTATGGCTATAAGGGCGCAGTCCTTGAGGGCAAAGGGTTCTGCCGGGGAATATTTATTGTTGGACATGAAGTACCTCGTGGGTCAGTTTACTGCTTTAACTTCATTTTAACTTATGGCAGGGCTAAAAATCAGCCCAATCAGGGTTAAAACAGGTTTCTTTTCCAGCCGCTGATTTATCCTTTTCTCCTGGGTCCTTTTTCATTGAAAAACACCGGATCCTGCACCGTTTCAACTACAGCACCCGAGTACTGCCGCTGCATGACCCGGCAGGAAAAGATCGCCTCCATCAAGGGCAATATCCTTATGCGAAGCCAGAAAAATATGCATGTCCCCAGACGGCTTGTCCAAAGACACTGTCTGCTCCTTGGCAGCAAAATTGCAGGCTACGGCTACAGATCCCCTGCGCATGATCAGCCACTTTTCCTCCTGGTGAAAATCAACCCGGATCCGGTCCAGACGGCCGTCGCTCAGCTCTGGTAATTTGCGGCGCAAGCGGATAAGATCCCTGTGCCAGGCTAAAAGTTCCGCATGAGTGCTCTGATCAGTCTCTCTCCAGTCCAGTTTGGAACGCTCAAAGGTTTCCAGGGACTGGGGATCAGGAATCTCTTCGGGTTTCCAGCCGAAATCCTCAAATTCCCGCAGGCGCCCCCTGGTGACTGCCTCAGCCAGCTCCTGATCCTCATGTGCTGTAAAGTAAAGAAACGGCGTACCCGCACCCCATTCCTCACCCTGAAAGAGCATGGGTATGAACGGCCCGGTCAGTACCAGGGCAGCGCCGACCCTTAATTCATCCAGGGAGAGAAGATGACTGGTTCGCTCTCCCCGGGCCCGGTTGCCGACCTGGTCGTGGTTCTGCAGGCAGCCCACCAGCTGATGTCCCCTAAGATCCGTTGCCGGTCGGCCATGCCTGCGGCGGCGGAAAACAGAGTAGCATGCGTCATAAACAAAACCTTTTTCCAGGGCCTTGGCCAGGGGTGCCAGACCCCCGAAGTCGGCATAATATCCCTTATTTTCCCCGGTCAGGGCTGCATGCAGGGCATGGTGAAAATCCTCGTTCCACTGGGCATGTATATTGAATCCGCCCGCATGCGCAGGTCTGACAATGCGGGGATCATTGAGATCACTCTCGGCAATGAGCACCAGATGCCGCCCCAGGTGTGCCTCCAGCTCTTTTACATCTCCGGCCAGCTCTTCCAGGAAATGCACTGCTGAAAAATCAAATATGGCGTGCACTGCATCCAGGCGCAGGCCGTCAAAATGGTAGTCGCCAAGCCACATCAGGGCATTGTCTATAAAAAAGCGGCGAACCTGATCGCTTTCAGGGCCGTCAAAATTGACTGCATCTCCCCATGGAGTAAGGTAGCGGTCTGTAAAATACGGCCCGAAATCCGGCAGGTAATTGCCCCTGGGTCCAAGATGGTTGTAGACCACGTCCAGGATTACTCCCAGCCCCCGGCTGTGGCAGGCATTCACCAGTCCCTTTAGTTCTTCGGGATCGCCGTAGGCATGGTGAGGGGCATAAAGATTGACTCCGTCGTATCCCCAGCCGCGTTTGCCGGAAAAACCGGCCACGGGCATGAGCTCGATATGGGTCACGCCCAGGCTGGCAAGATGATCAAGCTTTTCCGTCACTGCCCTGAATGTCCCTGCCGGGGTAAAGGTTCCCACGTGCAGCTCATATATCACTGCCGAAGACAGAGGACCGGGCTGAAAGTGGTGATCACTCCACTCAAAACGGGAATGATCCAGACGGCGTGATGGACCTTCAATACCCTGTGGCTGCCACTGCGAGCGCGGATCTGGAAACGGCCCCCGGCCGTCCACAAAAAAAGAATAATCCTCTCCGTGTCCTGGACTTTTTTCCGCCCCCCACCAGCCATTTTCTTCCCGGAGCATGGCCTGCTTTTTCCTTCCGGCCAGAAACTCCACCTGACTGGCCCTGGGCGCCCATACCCGAAGCGGCGGCAACGATTTCTTGTGTTGAATATTATCACCCATGATGATTTCCTGCAAAAAGTCTGCACAAAACGGAAAAAAAAATGAATCAATGCTTATAAGATTTGTTTTTATTGTTTTTTCTCTGCCAGCCGCGCATCCTGCCACGCGCATTTCATGGTTCCCATGCTCAGCGTGTTCCTCTGGCAAGCAGAGCAACCGGAAACCTTCCCAGAAGCTGGTTGATATTATTTCTGCCTCCTGCAAGAACTTCACCGGTCAAAGTATTCTTCCAGTCCCCCGGAGGCAGGTCCAGAACATTATCCTCCCAGTCGTTCCCAAGCTCCAGCACCAGGCGGGGAGCAACAGTCAGCACCTGGCCTCCGCGCAGGAAAGCCACCACGTGCTGAGCCTTTTCCCCGGCCGCGTATACAGGATAATAGTCTCCCTGGATACCAAAAGCCTCGGGACGGCTCCGGCGCAGATGCAGAGCCTGCCATACAAGCCACATTTTGGGCAGGCCTTCATCCATGCGGTCCATAATCTCGTGTACCCCTGTACCCGGAAGATCAGCCAGAAGTCTTCGGCGCTGAACAAAGTCCACTGGGCGGCGGTTGTCCGGGTCCACCAGGCTCATGTCCCACAGTTCACAGCCCTGGTAGATGTCCGGCACCCCTGGGAAAGTAAGCCTTATAAGGGTCTGAGACAGGGAGTTCACGCGGCCGGCCGGGATTAAAGGTTCAAGAAAATCCTCCATCTCCCGGCAGAACCGGTCATCCTCCAGAACGGCCCGGGCAAATCTCTGCACTGCCTGTTCATAAGCCACATCCGGCCTGGTCCAGGAAGTATGCTCCTTGGCCTCGCGCATGGCCTTTTCCAGGTAGGTCTTAAGGCGCTCGGGGCTTATGGGCCAGGCACCGGCCAGGGGCTGATAGATGAAATACTCGGTATTGGATTCCGGCCAGTCGCCTGTTTTATGTTTTCTGTTCAGCTCTGACCAGGCCAGGACCTTATTACGCCATTTTTCAGGAATCTCTGAGAGCAGGGCCAGTCTGGCCCGCACATCCTCGCTGCGCTTTGTGTCATGGGTGGACCCGGCCAGAAGGCTCAAGGGACGCTGCTTCCAGGCCAGTTCACCCTGACGGTGAAACTCCTCCAGAGATACCCCGAAACAGCCGGGATCTCCTCCCACCTCATTGAGGCAGAGCAGGCGGTTGTAGCGGTAAAAGGCGGTGTCCTCCACCCCCTTGGCCATGACCGGCGCAGTAAACTGCTGAAAGCGCATGGCCAGCTCCCCTTCAAGAATGCCATCAATCTCCAGGAGCAGAATTTTTTTCAAAAAAATCAACAGCTCCGGATCCAGATCAGGAGATTCTTCACCAACCAGGGCTACCGCCTGCTGCACCCAGCTTCTGTCTGAGTCGCTGGCCACCGGATTATTTACCTTGTTTTCGTCCTGGGCGGCCCGGACGTAACTGCGATATACAGGGAAATTAGCCCCCACCCGGAGCAGGGCCTCCTGCAGTTCGTGGCGCGTATAGTCGCGGTGCCTGCGGTGTTTTTCGCAGACAGCCACAAAAAGGGAGGTCAGGCGGTTGAGTTCGCTGCCCAGCAAATCTCTTATGACCTGTCGGTTGCACTTCCTGACCAGAGTTTCAAAGTCGTCAGCCTGACCTGTAAACTCGGCATAGAAATCGGTCAGGATCTCCTCTTTGGACTGGTCCACAAACAAACCGCCCACCAGGTTCAAAAAATCATAACCTGTGGTGCCCTGCACTGGCCAGTCCCGGGGCAGTTCCTCACCCGGCTCCAGGATCTTTTCCACCAGTATCCAGGCACTGGGGCATTTTTCCCGAAGACGACTGAAATAACCGGCCGGATCACGCAGCCCGTCCGGATGGTCTATTCTGAGACCCTGGACGCTGCCCTCCTGGACCCAGCCCAGAGGCAGCGCATGGGTGGCGGCAAAGACCTCTTCATCCTCCACCTGCAGTCCCACCAGGGTATTGATGTCAAAAAAACGCCGGTAACCCAGGTCTCGATGAGCAGTCCGCCACCAGGCCAAACGGTAGTTCTGGTCTTCAATGAGCCGGTCCAGGGCGTCCAGGTCCTGGTTGATCCTTTTGACTTCAGCTTCAATGGCCGACCTGGAACCAGCCTGGCTGTAAAGCCCGGCCAGGAGCTGCCCGATGACTGTCTTATCCCGGTGACGGCGCTTCACCCCTTTGCGTTTGGTTACAGTGGGCCTGGGCAGGCCGGCACATGCATCAGCAATAAACCCCAGCAGATCTGACCCGCAGTTCTCCGCGGCCCTGGCCAGCAGGAAAGACAGGCTGGAATAGTCCACGGGAAAGCTCTGGTCGTAATAATTGAGGATGAACCTGTACTGTTCATAAGCCAGGCGCAGTTCCCCCGCCTCCAGCACCCGGCCGTAATGATTTCCCAGCACCGGCAGCAGGACTTTGTTGGGCCAGCGTTCCTCGGAAGCTTCCCAGTCCACGTCAAAAAAAGAAGCATACGGACTTGAGGGTCCGTTTTCCAGGACATCCCACCACCACGGATTCTCCTGTCCTGTAATGGCCATATGGTTGGGCACAAGGTCCAGGACCTGACCCAGCCCGGCATCTTTCAGGGCCAGCAGCATTCTCTGGTGTTCCTTTTGACCCCCCAGTTCGGTATTTACCCTGGTAGGATCCACCACGTCATAGCCGTGGGCGCTGCCGGCAGCGGCCTGCAGATAAGGTGAGCAGTACAGGTGGGTTATTCCCAGCGCAGCCAGGTAGGGAATGACTTCAGATGCGTCTGCAAACCCGAAACCGGGACGCAGCTGAAGCCTGTATGTCGCCTCCGGTTCAGGCCACATGACGCAGTACCACCATGGAGCGGGCGGTCACTGTCAATTCAGTCCCTGCTCCCAGAATCTCCTCCTGTTCCATCCAGCCATGGGCGGTGTCCAGCTCTTTGCGCCAGGACCCGCCCCAGGTATCCGGGGGCAGGATAAAGCTTAGTTCTTCGTGGTGGGCGTTGAAGATAAGGTAAAAGCTGTCATCCGTGACCGGCTCCCCCCTGGGATGGGGATTGGGAATAGCTCCTCCGTTTAAATAAACTCCCAGGGACTTGGCGAACCCCTGTCCCCAGTCCTCCTCGGACATCTGCTCTCCCGTATGGGTGAACCAGGCAATGTCCGTAATTTCCTGGCCGTGTATTTCCCGGCCATGAAACCAGCGTCTGCGCCTGAACACAGGATGATCGTGAAAATATCGGGTAAGCCTGCGTGTAAACTCCAGAAGTCCCTGGTCCATATTATCCCAGTCATACCAGGAAATTTCATTGTCCTGGCAATATGCGTTGTTGTTGCCCTGCTGGGTCCGGCCCATTTCATCGCCCCCCAAAAGCATGGGCACTCCCTGGGAAAGGACCAGGGTGGACAGGAAATTCCTCTGCTGCCTGGAACGAAGGGCCAGGATCTCAGGGTCGTCGGTGGGTCCTTCCACCCCGCAGTTCCAGGAGCCTTCGTGGTCGTGACCGTCTTTGTTGTCTTCGCTGTTGGCCTCATTATGCTTATGGTCGTAGGATACCAGGTCACGCAGTGTAAACCCGTCATGAGCGGTTATAAAGTTGATGCTGGCAAATGGCTGGCGGGAATCGCTGGCGTAGAGATCCGAGCTGCCTGTAAGGCGGTAGGCGAATTCGCCCAGGGTCTGATCCCTTCCGGCCCAGAAATCACGCACACAATCGCGGTATTTGCCGTTCCATTCGGACCAGACTGCCGGAAAATTGCCCACCTGGTAGCCTCCTTCGCCCACGTCCCAGGGTTCGGCAATGAGCTTGACCTGGCTGATGACCGGATCCTGCTGGATGAGATCAAAAAAGGCCGAGAGCTTGTCCACGTCATGCAGCTCCCGGGCCAGGGTGGAGGCCAGATCAAACCTGAAACCGTCCACGTGCATCTCCTGAACCCAGTAGCGCAGAGAATCCATGAGCAGCTGCAGAACATGGGGGGGGCGCATGTGCAGGCTGTTGCCGGTGCCTGTATAATCCATGTAGTAGCGGGGATCGTCAGGCATGGTCCGGTAGTAGTAGGCGTTGTCAATCCCCTTGAAGGACAAAGTCGGCCCCAGATGGTTGCCTTCACAGGTGTGATTGTAGACAACATCCAGAATAACCTCGATGCCTGCCTGGTGCAGATTCTTGACCATATGCTTGAATTCGGCCACCAGGGCTCCCGGTCTCTGTTCAGAAGCATATTCATTGTGCGGCGAGAAAAAGCCCAGGGAATTGTATCCCCAATAGTTGCGCAGACCCTTGTCCACCAGGTGTTTGTCATGAATGAACTGGTGCACGGGCATGAGTTCCACAGCAGTAATCCCCAGTTCTTTCAGGTGCTCAACAGCTGCAGGATGGCCCAGGCCGGCATATGTGCCTCGAAGGTTTTCAGGGATCCCAGGATGGCGAATGGTAAAACCCTTGACGTGGGTTTCATAGATTATGGTTTCATGCAGGGGCCTCCGCAGGAGCTGATCCCCGCTCCAGTCAAAGTACGGATGATGAACTACGCTGCGGGGAACAAATGGAGCGCTGTCGTTGTCATTGCGGCTGTCGGGGCCGTCATTGAAATTATAGGAAAAAACCGCTTCATCCCAGCGAATCTGCCCTTCTATTGCCTTGGCGTAAGGATCTAAAAGCAGCTTGGCCGGATTGCAGCGGTGTCCCTTTTCCGGCTGCCAGGGTCCGTGAACCCTGTAGCCGTAGCGCTGTCCGGGCTCAACCTCCGGAAGATAGCAATGCCAGCAGTGTCCGGTCACCTCTGGCATTTCAATATGGATCTCTCTGCCGTCAATATCAAAGAGACAGATCTCTACCTTCTCGGCAACGCTGGAAAAAAGGGAAAAATTGGTTCCGGAACCGTCATAGGTGGACCCAAGGGGATAAGGTGTGCCCGGCCAAATCTTCATATGCATCCCGCCCTGTTTATAATGTTATACGCCATAAGACTCAAAAGCCTTCAATTTCAAGGCTACTGTGCATAAGCTGCATAGTCAACAGGCCTTCAGAAAAAACGTCTGCTCATATGGGAAGATGTGACTGCAAAAAGTCATTTTTGCAGTCACAGACGTCAGAGGTCAGACGTCAGAGGTCCCCAGTTAAACCCGTCTGCGACGGAACCCTGCGGTCTGTTTAACGGGGCAGGCAGTAGAAACAAGGAGTTATGTAGATCATTGATTTCTGAATTATTCATTTCTCGACTTTTTGCAGGCGCATCTGGGAATGAAAATTTTCCCCCGCTTCCTCGAAGTTGGCTGTGAAATTATTACTATCGCATTACATTTAGTCTCTTCAGCTGCATTTTGGCTGATTGGACATAAGATCCACTCGTTGTGTCCAGGAACCTTTGTTCACGGATTCCTGTTAAACACAGCAGGACCGGATATAATTTATTGAAGATTATACAGTCTGAGCCGACCTGAAGCACAGAATTCCAAAGAATTTGGGAAACAGCTGCAAAGGTTTTGCATGAAACTGCAGGGTCCCGGCGGGAGCCGGAACCCTGCCTGTTGATATGGTTACTTCTTGACCATGGGCTGGCCGCAGCAGACCAGTTCGCCGCCGCCTGCCTCTTTTACTTCAACCACGTTTCCACAGAGATCGCATTTGTACACTTCTCCCACAACTGTCATGATTTTCCTCCAAAACAAGGTTAAAGGTGTGTAAAAAGTGCCGGCAAGTGGGCCGGACTTCCCGAGTGATGCTTTAAATTAAATTAATAAAACAGCCCTCCATGCAGGGCAAGACCCGTATTGAAAAAGTATTGCCGGTGACAGCGATTTCGCCCTTCCGGGAGAACCAATAAAGAAAGCCGGGCCTTTATAAAGGCCCGGCTTTGCAGAATCAAACTGCTTTTACTCCTCCTGCCAGGAAATAGCTTCGTCCGGACAGGTGTCAATGGACTCCTCTACGCAGTCTGCTCCTTCGGGCTTGATCACCACGGCCTTCTCGGTTTCTTCATCCACCTTGAAGACCTCGGGGCAGAGTTCCTCACATGTACCGCAGCCGGTACATTCATCCAGGTCAACGTACACTACTTTGCCCATGATTCTCCTCCTTTATGTGGTTAAACATTATTAATGGCTGAATATCTGTTTTTGACCCTCTGGACAGCCGATAAACCCTGCCCGTCCTGCAAGGCGAACAAGATATACCACCTTGTCTGATCATGAGCTGCCGGATCCAGGTCCATACTCTGGTCCTTTTTGCTGGAAGCCGGGACACCCTGCAGTAAGAATGATCCATGGGTTTACAGGCTGCATGAATTAAATATTTTTATATTTCACCCAGAGCCAGAAAAAGTCAATAGATTAAACCAGGATCTAAATGAATATTAAGTCCAGATCTGGGCAGAGCAGAACTGACTTCTGCAGAATATCTCTCCGACGCAGCTGCAAAAAACTCAAAAACCAGGCAATGGCTTTTGTAAAGATCCAGCCGGCCGATTTCCATTCTGCCTGCCACGCTGAAAGTGTGGTTAATACTGTTAAAGATTCCTGTTTTTGTCTGACAGGGTTCAGGAGTAAGTCCAGGCTTCTTCTTCATATTCTTCCGAATCTGCCAAACACCCTACACTCCAGGCAAGTTTGCTGCAAGAGATCCACACGCAGGACAAAGCAAATTCGTTATAACCAGTTGATATTAATCTTTTTAAAAATATCTGTAAAAAAACCCAACTGCCTATTGACTTGAAAAATTATATTATTAATAATTATACTTATTAAAATTAAGTATGTTTTTTTTTAACCGTCTTGTCATGAGACTAAACCCAAAGGAGATTCACTATGTCCCTGGATTCCGCAAGAAAATTTTGTCAAAGAGTGCAGTCAGATGAAAACCTGGCTAAACAGCTTGCAAACTACCCGGAAATTGAGGATTTCTGCAACTCTGACCTGGCCAAGGCCGAGGGCTTCAGTTTTAACAAGGATGAACTGGCTGCTGCTAAACAAGAACTCACCAAGGAACAAATTGATAACCTGCATTGTCACACTGAAGCATGCAACTGGCTGGGAGGCTGATTATCCTGGTTGGACCTTAAGCCTATGGGCATAAATGACTGCCCTTGAAAAAACCAGTAAAAGCATACTTCAATCAGCCGACCTGTAAGCGGGCCTATCTATCCTTGAGATGATAGGACCGCGCAGGTTGTTGGAATCTGCTACCTGTCCAGCAATCCCGGAGCTTGAGCTCTAAACATTTAACAGCGACTCGGAGCAGGCCCGGTTAGAACCCCAATACTCTCCTGCCGTCTGAACCCCGTTCTTTTCAGCGTGCAAACCGCAGTCACTGTTCTCTTTATGCTTTTTCAAATGTTTTCAGGGTCAAGCCTGAAAACCTCTTTT
>PUMA01000105.1 GCA_003551155.1 Desulfonatronospira sp. | reverse complement strand
TTTTTTTGGTCAAAACAGGCTGTATTGAAAGAGTGTTGTAGATGCTGCTGCAACGATTCCTGCTTCTGCAGTTCTGAATCATCTCGCGCTCTTGTTTTTGAATGGAAAAAACGGATGGGGTTGAGCCAGATAAAAAAGCCCTCTTGGGAGAGGGCTTTTTATCTGGAATCATGAAAAGAAATCAATGTTGACCTGAAGTGCTAAAGTCTCGGCTCTTCACCGGGCTCGCCGTATGGATCTTCTTCAGGCGGCTCATATCCTTCGGGCGGCTCGTATCCTTCAGGCGGCTCATATTCTTCAGGCGGTTCATATTCTTCTGGTTCAAATGCATCAGGATCATACTCTTCCATGGGTTCAGGTTCGCAACCCATGGAGAGCCCGAGCATGAGAACGGCCGCCAGAGAAATCACAAAACCCTTAATCCACATAGTTACCAATCCTCCTTAATAATTAATACATTCCTTCAAGCCTGTCCAGTAGCTTGTTTCTGAGCTCTTCATCAACCTGGGCTGCTTCCATGACCTGATTATAGGTCTGAACATCCAGACCCTGGGCTTCAACAGCCTCGACCATTTCTTCCCCGGCCTGCTCCTGCAGCTGCTGAGCCTTTTCAGGATCAGTGACGTCGCTTAGCTCATCCTGGAACTGTTCCCTGACTTCAGTCACGGCCTGGTAAGCCTCGGCCACCTTGTCCAGTTCAGCATCACTGACATCCACTTGAGGGGCCTGCTGCTGCATCATTTCCTGCTGGTATTCCTGGTACTGTCCCTCCTGCTGGTAATCCTGCTGGTATCCTTCCTGAGCCTTTGCCTTTAAACCAAGACCCAGGACAAACATGAAAGCCACAGCCAGGATGAGAAAACTAGTACTGCTTCTTTTAAACATCAAACCCTCCTAATAGTTGATTTTTTAGCCGAAAACATTCGGCTGGTGCCTGATTAACTATCAAGCAACAGGCGTGCCAGAATAATAAAAGGAAAGCGAAATGACCGCATGCAGTGGGCTGGGGCCTAAAGGACCTTAAGAGATGGCACTCATGGGCAAGGAATTATAAGTACATGATTGTGTACTTTTGACACACATGCTTTGATTTTGTGCAGCCTTGAGAAATCTCAATGTTTTCATATTTCAGATCTCCTGTCCAAGCCTGCGGTACAGGGTACGTCGGCCTATGCCCAGAAGGGCTGCAGCCCTGCGTTTGTTGCCCCCAACCCTGTCCAGGACATGCTGAATATAGCGTTTCTCTATTTCAGCCAGGGGTGGAAGGCTCTTGTCATGAAAAAGGCCCTGGGGCGATCCCGCCGGAATCTGCTCCATGCTCTGAGCATGATTCTCTCTGATTCTGGCAGGCAGATGCTTGGGCAGTATCTCCTGGCCGTCACAGAAAGTCACTGCCCTTTCCACTGCATTTTGAAGCTCCCGTACGTTGCCGGGAAAGTGATATTTTCCAAGGATATTCAGGGCCGGTTCTGAAAACCCATGGATTCTCTTTCCCGTCTGGACGCAGAAGCGGCGCAGCAGACGTTCTGCCAGAAGCTCCAGATCACTGTCCCTTTCTCTCAGGGGAGGCACTCTCAGGGTAAAGGTCTCCAAACGGTAGAAAAGATCTTCCCGGAAATGGCCCTGTCTGACCTCCTCTTCCAGGTCCCGATGGGTGGCGGCCAGTATGCGTACGTCCACCTGTTCTTCCAGGTTTTCTCCCACAGGCCTGACCTTGCCGTCCTGCAGCAAACGCAGTAGTTTGGCCTGCATAAATAAAGGCATTTCTGAAATTTCATCCAGAAGCAGGGTGCCTTTGTGGGCCTCGGCAAATAGTCCCTGCCTGGACCTGTTCGCCCCGGTGAAGGCCCCTGCCTTGTGTCCGAAAAACTCGCTTTCCAGAAGATGTTCAGGGATCCCGGCGCAATTCACTGCCAGGAAGGGATTTCTGGCTCGATTGCTCTCGGCGTGGATGGCTCTGGCCACCAGTTCCTTGCCTGTGCCTGATTCTCCAAGAATAAGAACCGGCCCGTCAGCATGGGCAACCCGGCTGACCTGATCGAATAAAAAACGCATGCTTCTGCTCTGTCCGTACATGTCGTGAAAGCTGTCAGTATTCAATAGGCTTTTGATGTGCATGACCTCCTTGCGCAAGGCCCGGTTGCGCAGTATTCTTTCCACGGTCAGGACAAAATGATCCAGGTCCAGGGGCTTGGTCAGAAAGTCCTCGGCTCCGGCCTTGAGGGCTTCTACAGCTTTGGAAATGGTCCCAAAGGCGGTAATAATCAAGAAGTCGGGCTGTGTCCCCTGATAACTCTCTCTGACCCTGTCCAGGTACTTAAGTCCGTCCATACCCGGCAAACGCAGATCGCTCACCACCAAGTCCGGGGGCCAGTCCTGCATTATATCCAGACCCTCTTCCGCACTGGATGCCCACAGGGCTTCCAGGCCGTGATCATGGATTTCCTCCACAAGCAGTTTGCCCAGTCCCTTGTCGTCCTCTACCACAAGGATCTTGTTGTCCTTTATTTGATCCTGGTTCATGCCTGACAACCTTCACTCCCGGTTATTAATGTTCTCACTGTACCCACTGTCTCTTTGACTCGTGTGCGCTGTGCTTCGAGGGAGCAGGATCCTGAAGCATGCTCCGCCCATGCTGCTCTTTTGGACCTCGATGCTTCCATTGTGCTCTTCTGTAATGCCGTGGACCACAGCAAGCCCCAGACCGGTCCCCATGCCAACGTTCTTGGTGGTGAAGAAGGGCTCAAAAAGTTTGGACTCAATTTCTTGGGGGATGCCCGGACCGCTGTCCTCCACCTGAAACCAGACCCATCCGTCCTGTTCCCCCCAGTCAAGATAAACCCTGACCTCTGGAGCTGACTGTACCGCGTTTTTGAGCAGATTGACCAGAGCCTGTTCAATTCTGGTGGGATCGGCCAGAATAGTTGTCTGGAAATCTTCTCCGGTCAGGTGCAGCTCACAACCTGCATCCCTGGCTTCATCGCTGACTGCCGCATGCGCAGAATAAGCGAGCTGATGAAGAGATACATCCCTTTTCTGCTGTTTGCTGCTCCTGCTGAAGTCAAGGAGCTGACGGATAATGTATTCCATGCGCACTACTTCCTGACGGATTTCATGCATAGTTGTACAGACCTCTTGGGGCAGCTGTTTGTTTCTTAAGGCCCTTTGAGCCTTCCCGCTGACTACGCTCAGTGGCGTTCCCAGTTCGTGGGCTACACCTGCAGCCAGCTGTCCTATGGCAGCAAGCTTTTCTGCCTGTCTCAACCTGGCCTGCAGCTCTTCCTGGAGAGCCCTGCGCTTTTGAATTTCTTTTTCAGCTGCCTCAATACTGTCCAGCATATGGTTGAAGCGCTGCCCTATAGTCATAATTTCCTTTGGCCCCTGCGGCCTGAAACGGTGCCTTCTTTCTCCATGGGCCACCCGGGACATGCTGAGGCTCAGCCGGGTGAAATACTTGCCCAGGGCCTTGTGGTGAGCATAAAGAACCAGTCCGCTCATAACAAAAAGTCCCAGTGTCAGTCCGATTATCCCCCTGGTCCTTATGTCCCGGATATCCTCCTGAAAATCGCTCTCACGGCGGGTCAGCTGGAGAAGACCGTTTATCCTCCCCCCGGAATCAGTCAAAGGAACAAAGTATGAATACACATCCCTGCCGCCTACATGGCCGGATTCCCCCCGTCTTTCGCCCTCGGCGGCCAATTCAGTGAGCTTTTCCTTTTCCGGATCAGGATCGGCTCTTCCTGCTGAAGCTATTTCCTGTCCATCCTGATCGTATACATTGGCGCTGTATACCCGGCCAATGGCAAAGGCTGATTCCAGGGCCTGAAGCATGCTTCCCTGTCTGTCACGCTCCAGGGCATGGCTCAGGGGCAACTGAATAGAACGGGCCACCAGCTCCAGGTCATTTTGCATCTGGCGTTCCACTTGTCTTTCCAGTGCATTGAGCACCAGATAACCTGTTAAGGTCAGAATCAGGGCCAGCGGAGTAACCAGGTAAATAACCAGGGCCAGCCGGAGGCTGAACAGATTGGAAAGGGGCAGTTTTTTTATCATGGTACTACTCATTCAGGTATTAAAAATGTGCACATGTGTCAAATTTATACATTTGTCCGGAAACTCAATCAAAAATTCTGTTCTAAAAAACATCCTTTACTGATCCATCTGCAAAAAGTCGGGTAATGAATAATTCAGGAATAAATAAACTACATAACTATTTGTCTTTACTGACCTCTGACCTCTGTGACTGCAAAAATGACTTTTTGCAGTCACATCTTTACTGATAAGTAAAAAATTTTTGATAATAAACTTAAAGCATAAAAGCGGCTGTTGACAAGATATGCTTTTGGTGAAATCTATATCGCCTTAATATTCCGGGTTTTATTGTTAATTTTTCGTACATTTTTCAGCCCCAGAGTTTGATAATGCCCCTTTTACGCTATATTCTTCTGCAGATTCCGGGTCATGCTCTGATTTCCATTCTACTGTGGTTTGCATGGAATATGGGCTGGGTCAGCGCCATCACCGCTGGTCTGATTATCCTGGCATTGGTGATCAAGGATATAATTTTTTACCCTTTTTATAAAAAGGCCATGCAGCCCGGACCAACAGACATGGTTACCCAGATGCATGGTGAACAAGCCTTGGTCCGGACTCCACTGGATCCGGAAGGACATGTTTTTGTGCGGGGAGAAATTTGGCAGGCCAGAAACATTGGTAAAAAGCCTCTTTTTCCTGGAGACAGGGTGGTTATTGTTGACCACCGGGGACTGACTTTGTATGTGCGCCTGGCAGAAGACTGAGTCTTAAATCTAATAAGCTCGTTAGCAGGAGAATGCTTTTGACCCAATGGCTGAGGCAGAACTGGTTTCTAGTCGGGCTTCTGGCTGCAGTGCTTCTGGCCTGGCTTTTTACTGAGCCTGGAGCCAGAGGAGGGCTCCTTCGCAGCGAGACAACCACAAGACTTGGAGTGATTCTGATTTTCTTTTTTCAGGGTCTGACCCTGTCTCTGTCCTCTCTTAAATCCGGGCTAATGCAGTGGAGGCTGCACCTGTTTGTTCAGGTATTTATTTTTCTGATAATTCCTCTGGCCGCCATTGGTCTGATTTTAAGTTCCTCTACGATTCTGCCGGATGATTTGCAGACCGGATTTTTCTTCTTGGCAGTCCTGCCTACGACCATTGCCACCTCTGTGGCTTACACGTTCATGACCAACGGAAATGTAGCCGGAGCTGTCTTCAATTCAAGCCTGGCCAATGTAGCCGGAATCTTCATCACCCCTCTATGGGTCAGTATCTGGCTGCAGGCCGGGGGAATAGAGCTGCCCCTGAGAAGCCTTATACTGGACATTTCCATGCTTTTGCTGGCGCCCTTACTTGTGGGTCAGGCACTGAGGCCCATGGTCTGGCAAAAGGCGGATGCCTGCAAAAAACATTTTTCCATCATCAGCAGTCTGATTATTCTGTTCATAGTATATGCCGCTTTCTGCAATTCATGGCAGGATGGAATATGGTTGAAAGAAGGAACAGCCGCTGCTGTTCTTGCCGGAGCCGGTTCCATCATATTTCTGGTGTGCGTGCTGGCTCTGGTATTATTGGGCATAAGAACAGTCCGTTTCAATCACTCCAACGCCATGGCCGCACTTTTCTGTGCTCCGCAAAAAACCATGGCAGCAGGGGTGCCCATGGCCAATATCATTTTCGAATTTCACCCCGGTCTGGGTCTGATTCTTTTGCCTCTTATTTTTTACCATCTGTTTCAACTGCTGGTAGGCGGAGTTATGGTAAGCAGGATCAACGCTTCAAGGAGGTGAGCTCATGTTTCTTTGGGGAAAAACTCTTGTTTTCGGTCTGTGCATCCTGATTTTCATGTTTTTTATCCTGTCCTGGGTCAGCGCTTCAAGTCTGGAAGAAGCCCATGAAGCCTACAGGCAGGGAAACTGGAGCCAGGCAGCAGAGCTTTATCGTCCTTTTGCTGAAAAAGGTAATCATGAGGCTCAGAACAACCTGGGAGAACTATATGCCCGGGGTGCAGGAGTGCGCAGGGATTACTACAGGGCCATGGAACTCTTTCGCCTGGCTGCTGCACAGGGAAATGTCTACGCCCAGACAAATCTTGGCCTGCATTACTCCCAGGGGCTGGGCGTTGCCAGGGATTTTGATCTGGCCTGCAAGTGGTTCAACCGTGCAGCTATGCAGGGCAATTTCCTGGCCCAGAACGCCCTGGGACTTTATTATCTGCACGGCAGAAGCGTGGACAGGGATTATGTCCTGGCTTACAAGTGGTTTTTTCTTTCAGCTGAGCAGGGTTTTGATCAGGCCAGGCAAAACATGGAATCTACAGCTTTGATGCTGAATCACGAACAGCTGCAAACCGCAAAAAAGATGGTCGAAGAATTTCAGTCGGGCTTAGAATAATGTTTGCAAGCCCGCATAAATCGGTCTTGCTCTTATTCAGATTGCTTGTACAATAAAAAAAGCCAGGGGGCGCCCTTTAAAGTAAGGGCTGAGAAGAACCCCTTGAACCTGATCCGGATAATACCGGCGGAGGGATTGGCGAGCAGAAGCCCTTTATCTTGGGGGCGAAACCATCACACCTGATATTCTTCCTTCTGATCTGCTTTCCTGCATCCCTCCTGAAATCTTTCCAGCAGGAGGATTTATTTATGCCTACACAGCTTAAGCAGGCCAAAGCAGGGACAATCACCCCTGAAATGGAAAAGGCAGCAGCTCATGAATCCATGGACGTGCATGAGCTGAGGGTAAATATTGCCCGAGGAGTGGCAATACTGCCCAAGAACATAAACCATGATTTTGACCGGATCAGGGCTATTGGCCTGGGCCTGAAAACCAAGGTCAATGCAAACCTGGGTACCAGCGGGGAGTGCATTGATGTTCACAGGGAAGAACAAAAACTGGAGGCTGCGCTCAGGGCTGGAACAGATTCACTTATGGACCTGTCCACAGGTGGAGACCTGGAAAAATTGAGACGGATGTTTCTGGATAAAGGCCCGACCATGCTGGGGACAGTGCCCATTTACGGATTGGCTGTCAGAATGGCTGAAAAGGGCAGGCCCATGCACCAGATGACCCCTGAGGACCTTTTCCAGGAGATAGAAAACCAGTGCATGCAGGGAGTGGATTATATCACTGTGCACTGCGGCGTGACCAGGGATTCATTACGAAGACTTGAATCCTCCAGACGGGTTATGCCCTGTGTCAGCCGGGGGGGATCCATGCACATGCAATGGATCAGTTACAATAAACGGGAAAACCCACTGTATGAACATTTTGATTATCTTCTGGAGATAGCTGCCCGTTTTGACGTCACCCTGAGCCTGGGGGATGGTTTCCGGCCTGGATGCATTGAGGATTCCCTGGACGGGGCCCAGCTGGAGGAGCTCATGATTCTGGCCGAACTGGCCAGAAGAGCCTATGCACGAGATGTACAGGTCATGATCGAGGGTCCCGGACATGTTCCTTTGAACGAAATCAAAGCACAGGTTCAGCTTCAGAAAAAATTGTGCGGAAACGCTCCTTTTTATGTGCTGGGCCCTCTCCCTACAGATATCGCTGCCGGATACGACCATATCACCTCGGCCATTGGCGGAGCCCTGGCCGGAGCCGCAGGTGCTGATTTTCTTTGTTATGTCACACCGGCTGAACATCTGTGTATCCCGGACGAAGACGATGTTTACCAGGGAGTCATGGCCGCAAGAATAGCCGCGCATATAGCAGATTTAAGCAAAGGTTTACCCGGCGCCAGGGAACAGGATCTGCAGATGTCTCATTGCCGTCAGGCCCTGGACTGGGAGGGAATGATAAAATATGCCCTGGACCCGGAGCTGGTCCGCAGAAGGATGCAACTGGCCCGGGATGGACAGACATGCACCATGTGCGGGAAGCTCTGTGCGGTCAAGTGTGCGGAGGAAAGTCTGAAGTCCCAAAAACAGCAGGGATGATAATCTCTGGCGCCGGTCCTTAAGGAGGCCACACGGTCTGGCCAAGATTTACCCGAGGGCAGAAATTCAGGAACAGCTGAGAACAGATACGCCAAGTTCATTATCCTTACTGCGCACTCCACGGAAATGGGTGAGTTCCTGGAGTACCACCTCCAGGATCTGCCAGACAACCACACCAGGGCGTATGCACCCGGTAAGGGTGTTCTGTCCTCTGCCGCAGGCCATATGCATATGCACCACAGGATTGCCCTCCTCATCCGGAAATATGGTTCCGGAGCCGACAGCTTCATGCACGCCCTCCAAGGTATGAAAAGTCGGCTGTACAGGTCTTTCCAGGCCGTCCCCGGGACCTGTAACCAGCCTGCTTCCATGTTCGATACCGCCCAGGGCTGTCAGTACCGCGGCCTTGATACCCTGTTTTCGGGCAAAGTCTTCAATAACCCTGTGTATAATTTCTCCCTGGGTCAGCCTTAACACAAAGATTCTTCCGGGTCGGGCCTGGGTGTATTGCATGTTTATTTCTCCTGACTCTATGCGGATGTGTATATCTTCGTTTTCATTTCTGGTCCAGCCCTGTTTTGACCCGGATGTTTCTGAGAAATTATGTTTCTGAGCCGGAGTGGCATTGGATTGACGCTGAGCACAGTATATTTTATACAAGGATGTATGGAATTGAATTATGACCGGAAGGTCTGCCGAATCAGCAACATAAACGGATAAAATCCACCTGTATTGTCTGGCTCCTGCTTTGAATCCGGATCATCCAGCCATGGTTGCTTAACAGAAAATTTTTGGATAAAGCCAGTACTAAGGGAATATTATTCACAGAAACAACAAAAAAAAGGAAAGGTTGAATGCTAGAAAGAAAGCGTCACGGCTTCCTTACCCTTTGGTTGATAATAATCATCGGGGCTAACTGCATAGAGGCATTGAGACAGTTTTTTTTTCGAGATATTCTGATGGAGGCGTACCCTGCTGTTCCTGAATGGGTATTTATTGGTATAGGCCTCACGGCGTTAATAAATATAATATGTGCAACAGCTCTTTTTAAATGGAAAAAATGGGGTTTCTGGGGCTTTTTACTTTCCAGTCTGGCTGGAGTAATAATGTATTTGCAACTCCATGTAGGTGTTCAGGCATTTAGCAGTCTTGTGGGCGTGGCAGTTTTATTTATCGCCCTTAACATCGGCGGCGAACGCAAGGGATGGTATCAGCTGGAATAGCAAAACGGACTTGCAAAATTTTTTTGAATGGACATTTTGTCATCAACCGATAATATTTCCGGTTCCCCGACAATCACTATGGAATAATGTTAAATCATAATAACGTCTTTTTACATTCCGAGCTGGAAAGATATAGTATAATGCCATAACAAATTCACTGCATACGTCGAAGAGCCTTGTTTTTATAACTGAACAAACCGCATCAAGGAGGTTTTTATAATGACTCAGGATAATACAGGAAATGTCCATGTGCTTCCAGAGCTGCCCTATGAACAGAACGCGCTGGAACCGGTGATTTCGGCCAAAACCATCGGGTTTCATTACGGCAAGCATCATCAGACCTATGTAAACAACCTTAACAAGCTTATTGCTGGAACTGACCTTGAGAAAAAATCACTGGAAGATGTAGTCATCTCCACCTATGGT
Organism: Desulfonatronospira sp.; assembly: GCA_003551155.1. Classification (GTDB taxonomy): domain Bacteria; phylum Desulfobacterota; class Desulfovibrionia; order Desulfovibrionales; family Desulfonatronovibrionaceae; genus Desulfonatronospira. The sequence goes on along the minus strand of PUMA01000105.1, from coordinate 9,319 downwards.
TCAGCTGATCAGGCAGGGATTTTCAATAATGCTGCCCAGGTGTGGAATCATACCTTTTACTGGCACTGCCTGAGCCCCAAAGGGGGTGGAGAGCCGCCGGCTTTACTGAAACAGAAGATCGAGGCTTCTTTTGGATCCTTTGATACATTCAAAAAGAAACTGCTCAATGCCGCGGTAACCCAGTTCGGCAGCGGCTGGGCCTGGCTTGTTCTGGACGGTGATAAACTCAAGGTAACCAGGACAGCCAATGCTGATCTTCCTCTGGCCCAGAACCAGAAACCGCTTTTGACCATTGATGTCTGGGAGCACGCCTATTACCTTGATTATCAAAACAGGCGGCCTGATTATGTTCAGGCCGTTCTTGATAAACTGGTCAACTGGGAATTTGTGGCCAGGAACCTGGAGAGTTAGAAGGACCGACGCATTCATGCTCATAGAGTATTCTCAGGGATAATGCTCAAGATTTCATGACATTATCCGGGTGTCTGATTTTTTCAGATTATCTTAGGATGAATGTCCCATAACAGTCCATAAAAGTACAATAACCCGTTCTTCAATGATTTCTCCTGGTTAATGGAAATAAATGCCGCTGGGGGAGGTTCTGCCTGAGATTCCGGATTGACCGGAAGACCCCTTGAACCTGATACGGATAATACCGGCGAAGGAAAGCGGCTTTGAAAATTCGTATCCGCGCCTGGATGCGCGGCAATAAGTTTTTTCAGGGCTGCTTCCTCAGGGGAAGCAGCCCTTTTTTGATCACAAACCGCATAAATCTATCGTAATTTAGGGAGGATGATCATGTCACTGGATGAAATTGTTATTTCCAGAGCAATTATAGATGCTTACACTAAAAAACTGAAAGACTGTCTTGAGCTTGACGTGGCGGTCTGCGGGGCGGGTCCTTCAGGAATGGTTGCTGCTTACTATCTCGCCATGGCCGGGATGAAGACTGCGGTTTTCGAACGCAATCTGGCCCCCGGAGGCGGCATGTGGGGCGGGGGCATGATGTTCAATGAAATAGTGGTCCAGGAAGAGGCCCTGGAAATCCTGGATGAGTTTGAAGTAAACTCTGTGGAGTATGCTCCTGGATACTTTACTGCTGATTCGGTGGAAGCAGTGTGTACTATTGGCTCCAAAGCTGCTAAAGCCGGGGCCAGATTTTTTAATCTTATCCGCATAGAGGATGTTATGGTCAGGGAAAACAGGGTTTCCGGGCTGGTCATCAACTGGTCCGCAGTAGAAAGCGCTGGGCTGCATGTGGATCCACTGACCATACGTGCCGATTTTGTAATTGAGGCCACCGGACATCCGGTGGAAATCATGAGAGTGATAGAGCGCAAGATGGATCTGAGGCTGAATACTCCTTCGGGCAAGCTTGAAGGGGAAAAGTCCATGTGGGCCGAAATAGCGGAACAACATACCCTGGAGAACACCAGGGAGGCTTTTCCGGGCATTTATGTCTGTGGGATGTCTGCCAATGCCACTTTCGGCTCTTTCAGGATGGGACCGGTCTTCGGGGGCATGCTCAGGTCCGGGAGAAAAGCGGCCCAGGAGATCATTCAACGGTCAAGTTAACCTGAAAAAAAACATGCGTTACTCCGGCCGGGCTTGATTGACTCAATCCCGGCCTTTTTTTGCACTGACTTACAGAAAAAAACAGAACTTGACTTAAATGGTTGCGAACTTAAGAAGAAATGTCAGGAACTTTGCGCTCTATCAGGCACAAATTTGGTCGGGAAGGGAGTCTTAGTCTATGGAATACAAAGATTACTACAAAATCCTGGGTGTGGACAAGAAGGCCAGCCAGGAGGAAATTACCAAGGCCTATAAAAAACTGGCCAGAAAATATCATCCGGACCTGAATCCCAATGATCCTTCTGCGGAGAACAAGTTCAAGGACGTTAATGAAGCACACGAAGTGCTCAAGGATCCTGAAAAGAGAAAACACTATGACGCCCTGGGTCCCAACTGGCAGCATGGTCAAAATTTCCAGCCACCGCCCGGTTATGAAAACGTTCACTTCGAGTTCCAGGGTGATCCGAGAGGCGGCTATGACATGGGAGACATGGGTGGTTTCAGCGACTTCTTTGAAACCATTTTCAGAGGCTTTGGAGGTCAAGCCCGCGATTTTCAAGGCGCACGTTCAAAAGAATTCAGGGGGGATCCCTTTTCCGGGGCCGGATTTTCATCCAGGGGGCATGTCCGGGGGCAGGATGCTGAGGCCACCCTGGAACTCAGCCTGGAAGAGGCCTATCAGGGGGGCAGGAAAAACATCACTCTGCAGGAACAGGTAATCGGGCCGGACGGAAGGCCCAAGATGCAGACCAAAACCCTGAACGTGAATGTTCCTTCGGGAATCAAGGACGGAAGCAAGATCCGCCTATCCGGCCAGGGTTCTCCGGGACGGGGCTCTGGTTCGGCCGGTGACTTGTATCTCAAGGTCAGGATTGCCCCGCATCCTCTGTTCAAGGTTGACGGAGACAACATAATCTATGATCTGCCCGTTGCTCCCTGGGAAGCCGCTTTGGGATCCAAGGTGCGGGTACCTACCCTGGAGGGCGAGGTGGAGATGAACATTCCGGCTGGAATAAGCAGCGGACAGAAGATGCGCCTTAAAGGCAGGGGACTGGGCAGGGGAGCTGCTAAAGGAGATCAGCTGGTCCGGATAATGATCAAGGCTCCCAGGAATCTTTCTCAGGAAGAAAAAGAGCTCTGGGAACAGCTGGCGCAGGCATCCGTATTTAATCCCAGACAATAGAGGCATTATTCACGGAGGAATCCATGTCCAATATAGATACCAGAAAACAGGGTTTGCTTATCAGGTCCAGCCTTATACACTGGAGCCAATTCGTGCAGCGTACCGGAGTATGTCCGTGTATGCTCGGCGAATTGGTTGAGATGGGCTGGGTGGAATCGGTGCGGACCTCGCCGGAGAGCTATCATTTTCCGGAGAAGGAGGTATTCCGGGTGCAGAAGCTGATGCGTATATGCCGGGATTTTGAGCTGCCTACAATCGGCGGCGTTATTGTAGTGGATCTTCTGGAACGGATTGAAAGCATGGAACAGGAGATCAGACAGCTTAGAAGGTTAATATAAGTTCGGAGGATATTATGGATATAAACAAATTCACCCAGAAATCGCAGGAGGCTATATCCGCTGCTCAAGAAATTGCACTGCGCCTTGGTCATCAGCAGGTAGACGTGGAACACCTGTTCAAGGCTCTTCTGGAACAGGAGCAGGGGCTGGTTCCCAGGATACTGCAGCAGGCCGGGTACGACAGCCGCTCCATCAGCTCTTCCCTGGACAAGCAATTGGAAAAAACTCCCAGGGTCAGCGGCCCCGGGGCTCAGCCCGGTCAGATATACGTGACCCAGAGGCTCAATTCTCTTTTGCTCAAGGCCCGGGATCTGGCCAGGAACATGCAGGACGAGTATGTAAGTGTAGAACATATTCTTTTGTCCATTCTGGATGAATCACCTTCCACAGGAACAGGCGGAGTCATTGCCGAATTCAGGGTGGACAAAAACAAGATACTGACATCACTTACAGAAGTCCGGGGCCATCAGCGGGTAACCTCATCCTCGCCTGAAGATACATACGATGCCCTGAAAAAGTACGGCAGGGACCTGGTGGAGGAGGCCAGGGAGGGCAAGCTGGATCCGGTCATTGGCCGGGACAGTGAGATCCGCAGATGCATCAGGATCCTGTCCAGGCGGACCAAGAACAATCCTGTGCTTATCGGTGAGGCCGGGGTGGGCAAGACCGCTATTGCCGAAGGTCTGGCCCAGCGCATACTGAACAGGGATGTGCCCGAAGGGCTTAAAGATAAAACCATTTTTGCCCTGGACATGGGCGCTCTTATTGCAGGGGCCAAGTATCGCGGAGAATTTGAAGAGCGCCTGAAAGCCGTGCTCAAGGAGGTCCAGCAGTCCGAGGGCAGAATCCTGCTCTTTATTGACGAAATTCATACCATAGTGGGTGCAGGCAAGGCCGAGGGAGCCATGGATGCAGGAACCCTCCTCAAGCCCATGCTGGCCAGGGGAGAGCTTCATTGCATAGGTGCGACTACTGTAGATGAATACCGCAAGCATATTGAAAAGGATCCTGCGCTGGAGCGCAGGTTTCAGCCGGTTATGGTGGACGAACCCAGCGTGGAGGATACGATCTCAATTCTGCGCGGTCTAAAAGAACGTTTCGAAGTACATCACGGGGTGCGCATCAGCGACGGAGCCCTGGTTTCTGCATCAACACTGTCCCACAGATATATTTCAGACCGTTTTCTTCCGGACAAGGCCATTGACCTGATTGATGAGGCCGCGGCCAAAATCAGGAGCGAGATTGATTCACTGCCAACTGAACTTGATGAGATAAACCGCAAAATTATGCAGCTGGAAATCGAACAGGAAGCTTTGAAAAGAGAAAAGGATGAGGCTTCCAAGGAAAGACTGGCAAAGCTGGGTCAGGAGCTTGCCGATCTCAAGGAGGAGCAGGCAGGCCTGAAAAGCCGGTGGGAACAGGAAAAACAAACTATCAATTCCCTGCGTTCCCTCAAGGAGGAAATTGAGCGAACCAGGCATGAGATTGAAAACGCGGAAAGGGCCTATGACCTGAACAAAGCTGCAGAGCTGAGATATGGCAAACTGAATCAGCTGGAAAGGGAACTGGCACATAAGGAATCCCAGCTGGCCGGTGGAGAAACTGGAGAAATGCTTCTCAAGGAAGAGGTGGGACCTGATGATGTGGCTGAGATAGTTTCCAAATGGACAGGCATCCCAGTGACCAAACTCATGGAGGGAGAAAGGGAAAAACTGCTCAAGCTTTCGGATATTCTGCATGAACGTGTCATAGGTCAGGATGAGGCAGTGGATGCTGTGGCCGATGCAGTACTTCGGGCCAGATCAGGCCTCAAGGATCCCAACCGGCCCATAGGTTCTTTTTTGTTTCTGGGTCCCACCGGAGTGGGCAAGACAGAACTTTCCAAGACCCTGGCTATTAACCTTTTTGATACAGTGGAAAACATGATCCGCCTGGATATGTCTGAATACATGGAAAAACATACAGTTGCCAGAATGATTGGTGCGCCTCCAGGATATATTGGGTATGATGAAGGGGGACAACTTACCGAGGCTGTCCGGCGCAAGCCCTACAGCGTGATTCTGTTTGACGAGGTGGAGAAGGCCCATGCTGATGTATTCAACGTGCTCCTGCAGATTATGGATGACGGCAGGCTAACCGACAGTCACGGCCGTACCGTGGACTTTAAGAACACGGTCATCATTATGACTTCCAATCTGGGCTCACACTTCCTGCTGGAGGGCATTACCCCTGACGGTTACCTGAAGGAGAATGTCCGGGAGCAGGTTATGAATACGGTCAAGGCTCATTTCCGGCCGGAGTTTCTGAACCGGCTTGATGAGTCAGTTCTGTTCAAACCTTTGCTCGTGGAGGAAATCAAGCAGATTATTGAGCTTCTGCTTCAGCAGGTGAGGGAGCGTTTAAAGGATCGCAAGATAGAATTGGAATTGAGCGAACCCGCCAGGGACTTCATAGCCAGGGAGGCGTATGATCCGGTGTATGGAGCCAGACCCTTGCGCAGGTATCTGCAGCAGCACCTGGAGACCCCTCTGGCCAGGGAAATTATAGCCGGCAGGCTAATGGACGGTCAAAAGGTGCTAATCGACATGGAAAACAATCAATTGAACATAAGAATACAATAAATACTGGACAAACCCCAGACAAAAAAGGCAGGTAAAGACCTGCCTTTTTTGTCTGGGTTCAATGCACAGGACCTGCAAATTAAAACAGATAGACAACCTGTTCACCATGTTTTTTGTGGACGTTGTGAACAGCTGCCCAGAAAAAAAATAGGTTTTATGGACCTTGTAACTCTTTGTCTGGATATCGGAAGCGGCACTCAGGATGTGCTCTATTATCTGCCTGGAGAAGAACTTGAAAACTGTTCCAAGTTTATTCTTCCCTCGCCGGCACGGCTTGTATCCCGGAGGATTTTTATACTGAGCAACCAGAAAAAAAGCATCTACCTCTATGGGCACAACATGGGAGGGGGATTTGCACGGACACTGAGACGACATATGCAAAACGGGCTGAAAGCTGCGGTACATCCAGAAGCGGCCTTTGCTTTGTCTGACTCCATGAGCCGGGTCCGGGATATGGGTCTGCAAATCACGGACAAATGTCCCCCGGGCTATGCTCCGATATATTTGACCGATTTTGATCCGGGCTTCTGGCAGGGATTTCTGGCCCAGACAGGCCTTGACTATCCCCAGTTTGTTCTGGCCAGTGTTCAGGATCATGGCTTTCATCCGGATGGCAGTAACCGTCTGGGCAGATTCAGTGTATGGGATAGATTTCTTTCTCAGGATCAGGGGCGTCTGGAGAAACTGATTTTTGACGTCCCCCCTGAGGAAATGACCAGGCTGGCTAGCCTTAAAAAGTGCATAGGTGCGGGCCTGGTTTGCGATACCGGCGCAGCTGCTCTGCTGGGAGCCCTGTTTGTCCCCGAAGTAGATGACATGTCCCGAGAGAGGGGCATCTGTGTGGTCAATGTCGGCAATAGCCATACCACAGCCTTCCTGGTACTCAGGAACAGGGTTCTGGGCATCTATGAACACCATACTGCTTTACTGGATGGACAAAAACTGTGGGAGCAGCTAAAAAGTTTCAGGTCCGGAAAACTGACCAATGAGCAGGTTTTCCAGGATCAGGGTCATGGCTGCCGGGTCCTGGAAGAATCTTCAGCCACGGACTTCAAACCTACATTTTTACTGGGTCCGAGACGCAGAATATTAGCCGGATTTGATGCGCACTTTCTTTGCCCGGGCGGAGACATGATGCTGGCCGGTTGTTTCGGTATGCTCAAAGGTGCAGCTTTGTTTCAAGGACAACCCTGGTATTAAAGGCATAATTAATGAACAATTATACTCTGGTCAGGCCGGAACACCTGAATCACCACGGTTTCCTTTTCGGAGGGGTTATGCTCAAGTGGGTGGATGAATTCGCCTGGCTGGCCGCAAGCAAGGAATACAGGGGGTGCAAGCTGGTAACCGTTGCTATGAACGAGATCCGCTTTTCCCAGCAGGTACCCAACGGTTCCATCCTTCGGTTTAATATAATGTTTTACAAACAAGGCACTTCTTCTGTTACATACGATGTTACGGTCTTTTCGGATGAGCCTGGAAGAGACAGGGAAAAAAAAGTGTTTGCCAACAAGATCACTTTTGTCCGTGTGGATGCCTTGGGCAACAAGGTCTCTCTGCCTCCCAGGGATGAGATCGTATCCTGGACAGGTGATTCCTTACAATCAAGCTGCCCGGATCCATCCAGGTGATCCGGAAAATTTTTTGAGCATGAAAAACATGAAAAAGATGACTATAGCCACCCGCGGCAGTAAGCTGGCTCTCTGGCAGGCTGACCATATAGCCGGACAGCTCAAGGAACGGTATGCAGGGCTGGAGGTTGAGCTCTTAAAGATAAAGACAACCGGAGATAAAATCCTGGATGTTGCACTGGCAAAAGTCGGAGGCAAGGGTTTATTCGTCAAGGAGATTGAAGAGGCTTTGCTTCAGGGCAAAGCCGATATCGCAGTCCACAGCATGAAAGACATGCCTGCCCAACTGCCTGCCGGCCTGAAGCTGGGTATTATCACCAAAAGAGAGTCCAGGTTTGATCTTTTGCTTTCCAGCAAATATAAGGACATGGCCTCGTTGCCTCCAAAGGCGAAAGTCGGTACTTCCAGCCTCAGACGTCAGGCTCAGATGCTGCGCTTAAGGCCTGATCTGCAGATTGAGATGCTCAGGGGAAACCTGGATACCCGTTTGAAAAAACTGCAGCAGGGTCTTTATGATGCCATTATAGTTGCAGCTGCAGGGATGCACAGACTGGGGCTTGAGGCAGAATTCTGCACAGAACTGTCCCCGCCGTATTTTTTGCCAGCGGTAGGCCAGGGTGCCCTGGGCATTGAATATGCAGAAGAGCGTAAGGAACTGGATGAATTTCTGGGCTTTCTTGATGACTTCAGCACCCGTGTCTGTGTGGAGTGCGAGAGGGCTTTTCTTTCCGAACTGGAGGGAGGCTGCCAGGTACCCATAGGCTGTCACTGCATCCATGAAAATAATAAAATCCAGGCAACCGGACTGGTATGTGACCTTAAAGGAGAAATGATGGTTCGCAAGAGCAGGTGGGGCAGGACCAAGGATGCCGAGGCCCTGGGAAGGGAACTGGCCAGGGAGATCCTTGACGCGGGGGGCAGAGAGATTCTTAATGAATTGTATGACCTGCAGGAATAAATATCAGGTTCATATCCCTCCCAATGCCCTTTAGTTCTGCAGCCCAAGTGCATGAGTGCATACAGGGTCCTGCACAGGTGAACGTCAGGCTTTGGATGTGCTCAGGTCTGCCTGTCCAGGCCTATATCCCCGGCAACTTCCTGCATGGCTTCGATGGCCAGCTCGAAAAATTCATTCTGGTCCAGCCCCAGTTTTTCATGCTCCTTGATTATGTCCCTGTTCACCGAGGCGGCAAAGGCTTTGTCCTTCATCTTTTTTTTCAGGCTGTTGGGTTTCATGCCGTCAAGCCTCTCCGGTCTGACCAGGGCAGCAGCAGTGATTAGTCCGGTTACTGTTTCAGCGCAGCGCAGAGCATAATCCAGGGCAGCGGAGGGTTTTGGAGCACTGTTCAGTTCAGATGCATGTGCAACAATAGCCCGTATTGCTTCGGGAGGAAGTTGTTCCTGGAGCATGTTTGCGCTTTCCAGACCGTGCCTTGATGGGTCTTTCTGGGTAACAGTGTAATCCAGGTCATGAAGCAGTCCTGTCAGGCTCCAGACATGCTGGTCATGGCCTAGTTTCAGGGATAGACGGCGCATAACGGCCTCGGTGGAAATGCAGTGTTTGATCAGGTTGTCTTCCTGGACTCTGCTTAATAAAAGTTCCATGGCCTGTTTTCTGTTCAAAATTTTCACTTTCGCTCCCCCAGGAACTTGAATTTTCTGGCGTTGACCTGACATATACAGGCATTATTAAAATCGGACTTTGTTGCGCATGGCTTCAGTCATGGAGTTTGTCTACAGAATCTGATTTTTTATCAGGAAAAAATGTTCATAATGAATGCCGGCGTTGAATGTTTATCATTTTAATTAACCCTACCACCTGTACCATCCGGGGTCAAAATTATGGCTCTTCGACATATGCTGTGGAATTGATATAGCATCATACTATATCTTTCCAGCTCCGTGGTTTTGTCAAAAGGGCTTAAAAACTTGCTCACAGGCGGACTAAAGCCCGCACTTTACCAGGATTCC
>PUMA01000176.1 GCA_003551155.1 Desulfonatronospira sp. | reverse complement strand
GAGCTGATTCCCGCTGAACTGGCCGCGCGGGCCAGGGCGGCCGGATACCAGACCCTGGCTTTTACAGATCATGTGGATCATTCCAATGTGGAACACATACTCTCCTGCCTGCTCAAGCTTGTTCATGACTACTCCCTGTACACAGAGGTGGAACTCCTGGCCGGGGTGGAACTGACCCATCCCCCCCCCCAGCTGATGAAGGATCTGGCCCGCAGGTCGAGGGATCTGGGCGCTCAAATCGTCCTGGCGCACGGGGAAACCATTGTGGAGCCTGTAGTCTCTGGAACCAACCATGCAGCCATCCAGGCCGGGGTTGACATTCTGGCCCATCCGGGCCTGATTACCCGGGAAGACGTACTCCTGGCCGCGGAAAAGGGCGTGTTCCTGGAGATCACCACCAGGCAGGGCCACAGCCTGACCAACGGCCATGTCCTGAGCCTGGCCAGAACTTGCGGAGCTGAGCTGGTTATCAATAACGATGCCCATGCTTCCAGGGACCTGGTGAGCAGGGAAATGCGTCAAAAAGTCGCCCTGGGCGCTGGCATGAATCTTGAAGAATACACCCGGGCCGAGCAGAACTCCCGGAATCTTGCATCAAGGATCAAAGTCCTGTAGTCCCTCATGCACCCCAAAGACACTAAAACCTACCATGAGGCATCCCGGGCCATCAGCAGAGCCAGGCTGGTCCTGGCTCTGACCGGGGCCGGCATCTCGGTACCCAGCGGCATCCCGGACTTCCGAAGCCCGGGAGGGCTTTGGTCCAGGTTCAACCCCGAGGAGGTGGCTTCCAGGCAGGCCCTGGAAAATACCCCTGGAAAGGTCTGGGAGTTTCTGCTGGAAGCGGTACAGATGATACATCGGGCCAAACCCAATCCGGCCCACATCAGCCTGGCCCGCATGGAAGAACTTGGTCTTCTGCAGGCGGTGATCACGCAGAACATCGACAGCCTGCACCAGAGGGCGGGATCAAAAAAAGTCATAGAATTTCACGGCAGCGCGAGCAGTTTTTATTGTCATAGCTGCAAAAAAGAGTATGATGCCCAGCAAGTTCTTAAGCTCACCCGGGAGGACATCCCCTGGCAATGCAGTGAGTGTTCCGGCACAGTCCGCCCCGGGGTGGTCTTTTTCGGGGAGCAGATCCCTGAGCTGGGCCTGGCTCAAACCCGTCGGCTTGTCCAGGAAGCGGATCTCATGCTCATTGTAGGAACCTCCGGAGAGGTCGCTCCGGCCGGGACCCTGCCTCAACTGGTCAAGAACAGGGGAGGCAAAGTTATCGAAATCAATCTGGGCCGGACGTATTTTGAAAATATATCGGACATCCGCTTCAATGAACCTGCCCAGACAGTTTTGCCCGGGATACTGGAAGCAATTGAAGCGCGTTAACTGATGGTTTTTTTCAATCCAGTTCACTGACAGGTTAACATATGAATATCTTTCTGCCCGAGCAGGGCCTTTGGACCATGCTGGCCCAGGCATCGCTGCTCATTCAGATTATAATGCTCGTCCTTCTGTTCATGTCCGTATCCAGCTGGACCATTATCATCTTCAAACTCTTAACTTACCGACGTTTCAGGGACCTGATACAGGGTCAGCTGCTGACCTTTGATCGGGCTCCTGATCTGGCCGAGGCCATGAAAAGGGTGCGGCAGAGGGCCGAGTCCCCTCTCTACCACATAGGCTTTGCCGCGCTTAAGGAAATCCAGAAACTGGAGCAAAGCCATCTTTCCTCCAGCGTCAAGTTCCGAATAGCTGAGGACAATGTGCGCAGGGTCCTCAGGCAGGGGGTGAGTACTCATTTGAAAAAGCTCTCCTCGTCTCTGCCCTTTCTGGCCATCTGCGCCAACTCTTCGCTGCTCATCGGCCTTCTGGGGACAGTATGGGGGATCATGAACTCCTTTCATGCTATAGGCGTTCATCGAGGAGCCACCCTGGCCACTGTGGCCCCAGGTATTTCCGAGGCCCTGATAACCACTGCCTTCGGTCTGGTAGTGGCCATTCCGGCTACCATATTTTATAATATCTTGTGGGAACGACTGAACAACATCCAGTCCGATCTGGTTTTTTTTGCAGGGGCCTTCCTCAACCGGGCCCAGAGAGAACTGCCCTGGATGGAAAAAAGAGAAGAATAGATTATGGATTTCGATCCTCTGGGCAAAGGATTTATCACCCAGACCAACGTCACGCCCATTGTGGACGTAATGCTGGTTCTGCTCATAATTTTCATGATCACGGCCCCCATGCTTACCCAGGGGCTGGAGGTGGAACTGCCCCGGACCACTACAGTGGATGTGCTGCCCCAGGATGAAGACACCCTGGTGGTCAACGTGGATAAAGACGGGACCATATATCTTGAAGAATACGAGGTTGAAGTAAGGGAGCTGGCCGGACATCTGCAGAGAATGATCCAGGACAGGGAAAGACAGGTTTACCTGAGGGCCGACCAGGAAGTGCATTACGGGGTTGTGGTCCGGGTCATGTCCGCCATCAGGGAGGCTGGAGTGGAGCGTATGGGAGTGGTGGCTGAACTGGAAAGGGACTGAGTCCATGCAGATGATCTCCTTTTTGGTCTCCTGCCTGCTGCATCTGGTCCTGATTCTGGCGACTCTGGTCACCTTTGCCAGGAGCCCGGCAGAATTTCCCAGAGATTTGACCAGGCATGTATACGAGGTGGAGCTGACCCATTTCGCCCGCATGGCTCCTGAGCCGGATCCGGTGCCTGAGCCGGACCCCGAGCCCAGGACAGCGCCACCTCCTCCTGAGGAGCAAGTGGTCCGTATCCCTGAACCGGATTCCAAACCTGAACCAAGACGCGAACCTGATCCTGTTCCGGAACCGGATCCTGAACCGGAGCCTGAACCGGATCCCAAGCCGGACCCAGAACCTGATCCTGAGCCAGAGGCCAAACCGGATCCCGGGCCGACTCCGGAAGAAATCAGGCAGCAGGCCCTGGCAGCAATCCAGAGGGAGGTTGAAGAGTCCAGGCGGGACCGTCCTGCCCGGGAACATGCAGGAGTTGTGGATATTTACCGGGCCATTGCAGCCGAGCACATCAAGAGGAACTGGCGCTATCCGCGCATGGGCCGGGATGATAACCTGATGGTCAGAGTGCAGGTGGAAATCGATGCCGGGGGACGCATCCTGGATTACAGGATTGTGCAGACTTCAGGCAGGGAAGAATTTGACCATTCAGCCCTGAGGGCCATAGAGGATACAGCCAGGTTGCCTGATCCACCTCCCAGGGTGTCCACACTGGTCATTGACTTTAACCTGAAGGATCTTCTATAGATCCGGACTACAATTTTCTCTGCCCGGTCCTTGGCGGTCATTTCCTCTGATCCAGCAGAGAATATGAGGCTGGCACCTCGACACTTTGAGTGGATTTAACATCCAAGCAGGCAGAATTTTAGAAGTTCCAACCCATGCACACCGGCTCCGGAATCATGGAATGCAGAGAAATTTTGTCAATAATTCAGACAACCTCGTGGAACCATGAGGCCTTGGGCTTTAAGGTAAAGAAATGCTGTTAACCGTTAAACAAACCCCTTTAACATTCAAATGAAACTTATATGGTCATTATGCGTTATTGCCTGATAATCACGGTCGTTGTCCTTGTGGCGTGTCTGGCTCCCATGCGGGGAGCCGCCCAGGAACCCCTGCAGATAGACATCTTCGGGCCCGGTGAAGAGCGGATCAATATCTTTATTGCCCCGCCCAAGGCCCTGGAGGCCCAGGTCCTGCATCATCCCGGGACAGGCAGGCAAATCCACCATCTCCTGCAGGATTACCTGGGTCTTTTGCCCTTTGTTACCCATGTGGACCCAGGCCACATCCTGGGAGGTCCCGAGGTGGCCGGAGTCCGCGGAAGGGACATTGATTTCAGAAAATTCAGCCTGTCCCGGGTAGACCTGCTGTTGACCATTGGGCTGGAACAGCACCCGGGACGTACAGGTTCTGTGGAGATGCGGGCCTTTGAGGTCTTTGGCCAGAGAATGGTCCTGGGCCGGGCATACGATCTGCAGGATGAGGATCAGATTCCCCTCATGGTCCGTCGCTTTTGCGCTGAGCTCATGGATTATCTGACAGGCAACGGGGATTTTTTCCGCTCTGTCCTGGCCTTTGAGCGCAAACACGGGGACAATAAGAATATCTGGTCAGTCACCCCTCAGGGCACAGATCTCAGGCAAATCACCGAGGTTCAGGGGATAACCCTGAGCCCGGCCTGGTCACCGGGAGGGGAAAAAATCGCCTTTACTCTGCTTAAAGACAACCGTCACTATCTCGGGGTATGGAACCTGGAGCAGGATGAAACCCAGACCTTTACTCTGCCCGGAAACACCATTATCTCACCTGCCTTCGCCCCGGACGGAAGGCTGGCTATAAGCCTTGATCCCATGGGCCGGCCTGATATTTACTGGCTCAATGACGATTTCAGGATGGGCCAGGCCATAATGGAACACTGGGCCATAGATGTCTCCCCCAGCTTTGACCGTACCGGGAGGAAAATGGCCTTTGCCTCGGGACGGCTGGGCAATCCCCACATCTTTGTGCATGATTTCAATAAGCAGCAGGTGAACCGGGTGACTTACGAGGGCCGATACAATACCAATCCCAGCATAAGCCCTGACGGAAATTTTGTGGCCTTTTCCAGGCAGACTCCTGATGGTCACCGCATATTTGTGGCTGAACTGTCCACAGGACGTGAAAGGCAGATCACCTTCGGCCCGGGAAATGATGAAGATCCGGCATTTGCCCCTGACGGATACTTTGTGGCCTTTTCCTCCAGCCGCAGCGGAGATTACAGGCTCTACCTGACCACGCGCAACGGAGATGAGCCAAGGCAGATACCCACGGGACGTGGTGATGCCAAGGCCCCGGCCTGGGGGCCGGAAAGAAATTAGTTTTTTACCAGCCCCGGATCTTTTCTGATATCGTTCATATCCCAGGCGTTGATCCAGTGGATCCGGGCTGATCCACCTTAACCCCAACACCTTTTTAACCGCAGGAGGATGTATGAAGAACAAGACCACTGTTTTACTGGTAACGCTGCTGGCGTTCATGATGCTGGCCGGGTTCGGCTGCGGCAAACGGGCCGTGGAGGCACCTGTTGACCCGGCTGAAGCTCACCTGACAGAAGAGGAACGGGCCAGACTGGAGGAGGAGCGCCGCAGACAGGAACTGGAAAGGCAGGCCCTGGAAGAGCGCAAGCTTGAGGAAGAGCGTCTGGCCCGTGAAAGAGAAAGAACCGAGGTAAGGCTGCAGGAGGCAGTGGATGAGATCACCAAAAACAGGATCCATTTCGCCTTTGATTCCTATGAATTGACCGCCGATTCAAGATCTACTCTGCAGAAAATCTCTGAACACATGAAAAGATTCAATAACCTCAGGCTGGTCATTGAAGGCCATTGCGACGAACGGGGTACAGCGGAATACAACCTGGCCCTGGGCGAAAGAAGAGCCAGGGCCGCATACGAGTTCCTGGTGCTTCTGGGTGTTTCCTCAGACCGGATGCAGATTATCAGTTACGGCGAAGAAAGACCGCTGGTTCCGGAATCCAACGAGGCCGCCTGGGCCCAGAACCGCAGAGCAGAATTCAAAGTACTGCAGTAATTGAACAGATAAGAAAAAAGGCCTTGCCCGGAGAAGTGAATCTCAAGGCCTTTTGAAAATTTCCAGGAACTGTCCTGCTGCAATGCTCCATGCCCATGACGCTCTTCTACCCGGGTGGATTGAACAGACCTTCCATGCGGGGCAGATTTAGTTTGGGACAGCTTGGGGCCAGATAACAAACAGGGCACCCGTCCTTATAAGGATAAAAGGTCAGGGTGGAGAACCTGTAATTCAGGGTGCCCTGACTGGAAAACTCCAGGCCCAGCCTGGACAGAGATCTCTTGAGGACCTTGTTGGGCTTGGGGACCGGTGCGCACTGATCTCTGCCTATGCCGGGAATCATATCCTGAAGGGCGCAGGCCACCATGGTCTGGACCAGGGTTTGCAGCCTGAAGCCCATGGAAGGGGAATGCTCCCAGGCCCGGTCTATGTCCTCCTCCACCTGTACTTCCATGAACAGCGCCAGGTAGCCCTTGTTTTTCCCGATAACGTATGCATTCAGACAGGTTTTCCATCTCTCCCAGTATTCAAGCAGTTCCGCAACTTCACGTCCGGACAGGTCTCCGGTCTGACCCAGGGCCATATAGGCAGGCAGATCAAAAGATGCCCGGGGTTCAATCTTTCTTGATTCAAGTAATTTCAAGGCTTGCTCCTGTATAGATGCGCCTGCAGAAAGTCGTTTTGCAGGCGCAGGACAGATGACAGAGGTCAGAAAAATCAAATTGTTATGAAGCGCCATTTATTAAATTGAACCTGCCTGGGGACTTTTTGCAGTTACATCTTTATAATGTTCTGTAGAGGTAATGCATCAGGGCCGCGGGGGTCAAGGTCCGGCAAGTTCCTCCGGTCACGTGAAAAAGCAAAAATCCAATATATATCTGCCTATTGCCTAACCTGACAAATCATATTAAATTCATGGACAGGCACATCATGTATACTCCTGTGCCGAGCAAGGTTGTAAAGTGCAATGAGAAAACAGGATCCGGGCATTAACCAGGAACTGGAAAGGATTGACAGCCAGCTGGCCGGCCTCATAGTAAAAAGAAGCAGGCTCATAGGAAGAATCTCCCAGAACAGGCAGACCAGGGACAAAAGTCTCGCTGATCCTGAACTGGAAAAAAGGCTCTGGAAAATCTGGAAAAAGGAACTTCCGGTTCACAAGCCCAGCCTTGTGCGCCAGGTATTTACCCTGCTCAACAGCATGGGCTACTTTGAAGCGGAAAAATCCAGGACAGGCAGGCCGTTTTGCCTGTATCCGTCAAGAAGATCACTGAACCTGGAGCTCAAAGGACCACTGGAGCAGAAACACATCCAGTGCATGGCCGCCATGGGGGTTTTGGGTTGCAGGCATGTGCATCTGGAAGATATTATCCCCAATGACCAGCTTCTGGAGCTGGTTAAACTGGCCAACGAATGCGGTGGGAATCTTTCCTGGCACGCCGGTTCCCTGACAGGAAAAGGGATTTGCGACCAGAGTCTTGACGGCCGAAGTCTTTTCGTGGGGCAAAGCCTGTTTAATTTTTATCTTTTCTTCTGCCTCGGGCTGGCAAGACCGACCAGAATAAAATTCTCAGGGTCAGCCCTGCTCAAGACGGCAGACCTGAAAAGCCTGCAGAATCTGGCACCAAGATTGGGAGCCAGGCTCAGCTCAATTGAACCCCAGAGCTACAGCCTGCCGGCCAAGCTGGAAGCAAGCGGCGATCTTCCCCCGGAGATAGTCCTCACCCGTGAGCTGGACCCGGAATTTGTCAGGGCCCTGATCCTGACCGCGTCCAACTTTCCCAGCCCTGTAAGCATCGTTTATGCGCCGGAAACCGAGGCCACGGTTCAAACCTGCGCCAGGGTTCTGTCCCACTGCAGAATCAGCGCCCTGTGGGAACAAAAGGAACACAGAATAACCATCCATCCCGGCTCTCCAACCCTGGAGAGCAGCATGGAAGTCTCTCTGGATCCTCTGATGTCTGGCTTTCTGCTGGCCATGGCCAGAGTCGGCAGAGGCACGGTCAGGCTTCTGGGACACTGGCCCCAGGATCTGCCCCAGGCCCGCTGCATCCTGAACCTTCTGCGCAGGGCCGGACTTGAATTTCAGACAGGCCGGGATTTTATCCAGGCCAGAGAAAAGATGCCCTCTCAGAAACCTGTATTTGATCTCACCCACTGCCCGGAAACCGTCCCCTTGATCCTTGCACCGGCCCTGAGCCGGGAAGAAGAAGGTCCTGTGAGACTTGTCCTGCAGGATACCAGCGAGCAGCTGGAAGTGGTGATGGACCTTCTGTCCCTTCTGGGTTATGAATTTGCCTTGGACCAGGAGGGCCTGCTCATCAAAAACCGTCAGAGGATCCAGGAAAAAAGCCCGGTGTGGACCAGTCCGGGCCCTTACTGGACTCTGGGGTACTGTCTTCTTTCCTTCAGGTTTCCCGGAATCTGCCTGGCCAATCCGGACAGCCTCTCACCTGTCTGGCCTGGTTTCTGGAAAATATTCACCAAACTATCCCCGAAAAAAGTGCAGGAAACTGATGAACAGCCCCAGAAAGTTAGAAAACGAATCCGTGTCCCGGGAGATTGAGACCCTGACCGGGGAAATGCAGGATCTGCTGAAGCAGAAGGACTTGTGCCTCCGCCGCAAAAAGGATCTTATGGCTGCTGAAGATCCAGGCCGGGGGATCTATTACCACCAGCAAATTCATGCCTTGCAGATGGAGTATCTGCGCCTGGATGTGGAGGCGGAAACCAAGCGCAAAAAAACCAATAGACTGCGTCTGGGGTTTGAGCACACGGAGGAAAGGTGAAAACAAACTTGACCCGTAAGATAATCAAGGATCATCTTGTGTTCGGAACCATGATCCCTGGAGAGGAGATAGGAATAAGGATTGATCAGACTCTTACCCAGGACGCCACCGGGACCATGGCCTGCCTGCAGTGGGAAGCCCTGGAACTGCCCCGGGTCAGAACAGAGCTCTCAGTCAGCTACGTGGATCACAACACCCTGCAGATGGGTTTCAGAAACCCTGATGATCACCGCTATCTGCGCACTGTGGCCGCCAAATACAAAATGATATTTTCTCCTCCAGGCACAGGCATCTGTCATCAGCTGCACCTGGAAAACTTTGCCGTGCCCGGCAAAACCCTTATCGGATCAGACAGCCACACACCCACGGCAGGAGGGGTGGGCTCCCTGGCCTTGGGGGCCGGAGGCCTGTCCGTGGCCCTGTCCATGGCCGGCGAACCCTATACCCTGAACATGCCTCTGGTGGTGCGGGTACACCTGGAAGGACGCCTTGCCGGGCATTCCGGGGCCAAGGATATTATTCTGCATATGCTGCAGAGATTGGGCGTCAAAGGAGGCACCGGAAGGGTCATGGAATATGCGGGTCCCGGCGTGCTGGATCTATCCGTTCCTGAACGGGCCACCATAACCAATATGGGAGCTGAACTCGGGGCTACCTCGTCCATTTTTCCCGCGGACCTTATAACCCGGGAATTTCTGCGCCTGATGAACCGGGAAAAGGATTTCAGACCATTGGAGCCTGACCCCGGGGCTGAATACGATGAAGAAATAAATGTGGATCTCGCTGCAGTAGAACCCATGGCAGCCCAGCCGCACATGCCTGACCTGGGAATCAGGGTACGGGAACTTGACGGTCTGCAGGTTGATCAGGTGGCCATCGGCTCCTGCACCAACTCCTCATATGCAGATTTGAAAATCACTGCTCAAATCCTGGCCGGCCGCAAAATAGCCCCGGATACTGAGCTGCTCATTTCTCCCGGTTCCAAGCAGGTACTCAAGATGCTGGCCAGGGAAGGACTGCTGGAAGCACTTCTGGACAGCGGAGCCAGAATCCTGGAATGCGCCTGTGGTCCGTGCATAGGCATGGGAGGCTCGCCTGTTTCCAGGGGAGTGAGCGCGCGGACATTCAATCGCAATTTTGAAGGCCGCAGTGGTACCCAGGATGCCCTGGTCTACCTGGTCAGCCCGGTTACCGCGGCTCATACCGCCTTGCGCGGCGGCTTCACCTCTCCCGGTGACTGGGGGGATCCACTGCCGCGACCTGCACTGCCGGACAATGTTCCCTCCATCAGGGATCTATTCATTTTTCCCCCGGAAAAATCCAGCCTGGAAGTTTACCGCGGACCCAACATTGTCCCTCTGCCTCGCTTCGACCCTCTGCCTGCCGAACTTTCCCTGCAAGTTCTCATCAAGTGCGGGGACAACATCTCTACTGATCATATTCTCCCCGGCGGGGCCCGGGTGACAGCACTCCGGTCCAATATACCGGCTATCAGCGAGTACATATTTTCCAGCCTCGATCCCGGATTTGTCTCAAGAGCTGCCCAGGCCCAACATGGTCTTGTGCTGGCCGGTGAAAATTACGGCCAGGGCTCCAGCAGGGAACATGCAGCCCTGGCTCCAAGATACCTCGGTGTAACAGCGGTCCTGGCCAAATCCTTTGCCCGCATCCACCGGGCCAATCTCATTAATTTCGGAATCCTGCCCCTGATCCTGGCTGATGCATCGGACTACGACCGCTTGGAACAGGGACAGATTCTGAGCCTGGACACGGCCCTTCTAAGCCCCGGCAGAACAGTTGTCCTGAATGCAGGAGCAGGA
Source organism: Desulfonatronospira sp. (assembly GCA_003551155.1). Classification (GTDB taxonomy): domain Bacteria; phylum Desulfobacterota; class Desulfovibrionia; order Desulfovibrionales; family Desulfonatronovibrionaceae; genus Desulfonatronospira. The sequence continues at coordinate 8,725 of PUMA01000176.1, read as the reverse complement.
GTAAGCATAAAAGTTCAAAACGATTTGACCGAAGCCCAATTGGAGATTATAAAATATGGAGGACTGCTGAATCAGGTGCGGGAAAAAAAGAAAAGACCATAACAGCACTGCCTCTGGCCGGACCTTCCAGAACCCGTATGCACACTGAGGCAGACTTATGTTGCAGTTCAATTCCATCAACACTTTGAAAAAACCAACTCAGCAATTATTGAGGGAGTAGAGATATGCTGGATGTAATGCGCCGTAATGCCCAATCCTGGCTGGTAAAGTTACTTTTCGCAGCCATTGTGATTGTCTTCGTCTTCTGGGGCATAGGCAGTTTTACCGAGGACCGTGATGATACCCTGGCCCTGGTCAATGACCAGCCCCTTCGCCTCCAGGAGTTCATTCGGAACTATGAAAGTACTGCTCAAGCCATGCGGGAACAAAACCCAGAACTGGGACGGGAAGACCTGCGTGCCATGCAGCTGAGGCAGCAGGTATTCAACCAGATGCTAAATTCCATGCTGCTGGTCCAGAAAGCCAACCAACTGGGTCTGTCTGTCTCCCAGAAGGAACTGCAGCAGGAGATTACCCGGCTGCCGGCCTTTCTGGGTGAAGACAAGCGTTTTGACCCTGCCCGATATCAAGCGGTACTGCGCTCGCATCATCTGACTCCGGCCCAGTTTGAACAGGACTTCAGGCATAACCTGCTCATGGAAAAAATGGAGCACTACATATCCATGCCGGCCAGAGCCAGTGAACAGCAAGTGCGCGAATTCTTCAATTATGCCCGCGCCATGGCCAGGGTAGACTATCTGCTTTTCAAACCGGAAGAATACTCTGAACAGGTCAAGGTAGATGATGAACAGATCACCGAGTACTACACCGAGCACCAGGACAGGTTCATGCAGCCGGAAAAAATGAGCATGGCCTATCTTGAGCTGACACCCGACGGTCTGGCCCCGGCACAGACTGTTTCCGAGGAAGAGATCCAATCCTACTACCACAGCTACCAGAGTGAATTTGAGAAGCCGGAGCAGGTCTCTGCAAGGCACATCCTCATCGCTGTGGATGAAAATGCCTCCCTGGCTGAGCAGGAGCAGGCAAGGGAACATATTGAGCGTCTTGCAGCAAGGCTGGATCAGGGTGATGATTTTGGGGATCTGGCCCGGGAGCACTCACATTGTCCCAGTGCACAGGAAGGCGGGGATCTGGGTACCTTTGGCCGGGGCCGGATGGTGTCAGCGTTTGATGAGGCCGCTTTTGCATTAAGTCCCGGAGAAATCAGCCGGCCAGTGCAAACCAGGTTCGGCTGGCATTTGATCAAGGTGGAGGATTATATTGAGGCCCGAACCAGGGACCTGGAGGAAGTCAAGGATGAAATCCGCCTGAAAATCGGGCGGGAAAAGGCCCTGGATCTTATAGGAGATTATGCCGATGATGTCATGGAAATCCTCGTGGCCGGAGGCAGGCTTGAGGATGCAGCGGATGACCTTGATCTGCAGGTGCGGAAAACAGACTATTTTTCCAGGGACCAGGTCCCTGCAGAGCTGAATCTGTCGGGACAGGCCGTCCAGAGGATTTTCAACCTGTCTCTTAACGAGGCCACTGAAACGCCCATCATGCTGGATGAGGGTTACCTTTACGCCCAGAAAACAGGAGAAAAACAGGCCAGGGTTCTGCCCCTGGAAGATGTAAAAGAAGAAATCAGGCAGGAACTGACAAGATCCAGGGCCCGGGATCTGGCCCGCAAGGCTGCCCAAGAAGAGCTTGACCGGCTCAGGGTCCAGGATGCGTCATCAAAGGATTTAAGCACCAGCGAGCCCTTCGGCAGGCAGGGTTTCATTCCAGGGCTGGGGGTAAGCAGGGACCTGGCTGCCCAGGCCTTTATCTCTGATCCGGGCGATTGGCTGCCGGACATATACTCCACTGACGCAGGCTATGTCCTGGCCCGGGTGAAGGAGCACATAACGCCCGGATATGAAGAATTCCAGAGGGAAAAAGATCACTGGATGGAGTCCTATACAGAAATGCAGAAGCAGCAAATGTTCAGTTCATTCATAACCATGCTCAGAAACCAGGCCAAAATCAGAATGATCCGGCCTGAGGTTCTAGAATATTGATATGGATAATTCTGATCAATCCCTCATTTCTGCAGGATCGGAGACAATGCCCTCCCGGTAGAAAAATCTTAGTGCATTGTCAGCGCCGACAAGAACTGTTTTCTCTCCCGGCCCCTGCTGGACAACAGTCACCGGAACACCCCGGAAGCCCCGGGTCTGGAAATAGGCCCGGGCCTCGTGTATTGCTTTTTTCAGACTTTCCGGCACCTCTGCCTCTGGTACTCCCCTGGTCTGCTCCATGAGCAGGATTTCATAAAAGGGGTTCTTGTCCTTCAGGTCCATGGCCTGTAATGCGGCTATTCTCTGCAGATCTTTCGGATCAGTGTCCAGGGGGACAAAATCCCAAGTGAACCGGCCCGGGGTTTCCTCCTCCAGGGCCAGACGGATGAGCACCTCACTGCAATGCGGACAGTGCAGGCTGAAAAAGAAGTAAAACCTGGGCCACTGGTCCGCATCAGGCCCGGACCATCTGATCACCTCTATATCTTCCAGACGATGGTTTACACCAGCAGCACTGCTGGAAGGCTGGGACGGCTGATCAATCATTGCCCCGACCGCTCCCCCGCCCAGCCAGACAGCCAGGCCCAGCAGGACCAGGAAGGCCTGCCTGCGCACTACGGCAAACAGAACAAGGGCCAGCAGCAATGCCGCTGCTACTGCGATGCACAAATCGCAGGACTGCTGGACCACTGCGAACTGAAAACCCATCAAACCGCCGTCAAAGGCCAGTCCGCCCATGAGGAGCAGGGTGGCTGAGCCCCACAGCCAGGTCCTGTTGAAACGCCTGGCAAAAAAATAGACCAGCCAAAGGACCAGGAAAAACACCAGGCCGGTAAAGACCAGGTTGCTTTCCCCGATGCGCACGTAATCCCCGACAATGGCGCAGGCCTCTGTGGGACAGAGACTTGTCCCCAGCACGTTTCTGAATACCAGATCCAGAACCAGCCCCAGAGCGGTAATGATCAGCAGGGCATGCAGCAATACAGAGCTCCATGCAGGACCCTGCAGCTTGCCTTGCTCATGTTTCTTTTTTCGCATAATCTGGTTATCCTGCCTTAAAGTCGAATTTTTCCAGGATATTCTCTGGAAATCTTCCCTGACCAGCAAGCCAGATGCGGTTCTGTACCCTGTAAAGATCCGGATATACTTTCATGCGTCTGCACCTCTGCACTATCATGCCGGCCCTGTCCCAGGCGCCGGTCTCCGGGGAGGTCAGCCTATCCAGCTCCTGCTCCACGCGGAATTTAATGAGGCCTGCCAGAAAAGGATTTTTCTCCAGAACATGCTGCCAGTAAGCACCCCAGTCCGGCAGCTCCTTCCGGACAGAACAAAGATAGCGCACCAGCAGACCTGCCGATAAAAGGCCTTTACCGGCTACAGGCTCTTTCTGTCCGCTTTCAAACTTTTCTTCAGCGCTCATGTCCAGCGGTTCAGAGGCGTGCATGAGACAGGCAAAAACCTGCGGCTCGTGCTCCTGATCCAGGGACCTGAAAATATAATCCCTGAGTTTTTTGCCCAGCTCCTCAAGGCCCAGTATATGTCCATCACGGTTTTTCACCCCGTATCCTGCAAAGCCTTCTTCTCCTGCCAGGGTAAATACGTCAGAACCCTCTTCAAAAAGACATGGCCAGCGATAATTCACCTCAATATTGCTTTCCTTCCGGCGAATGTCAAACTCAAGCCCCGGGAAAACATAACTTTTCCGGTCCTGCTGCAGGCTGGCGCCCAAAACCGCCATTTTCACGGAGTCCATCCTTCCGGGAACGATCCGCTCTCTCCAGATCCTTGCCCCGTCTCCGAGCCTTTTGTCATTGGACCTGGCCTCTTCCAGCACTTCCAGGACCAGGTGCTCCACATCAGGCCCTTCCAGATCCCTCAACATATCCATGGCCCTCAAACCATAGCCCAGGGCGTTCAGAGGTTCAATACGGCCCAGGTCATCAAAAAACCAGGCACAGCTGGCAAATGAAGCCAGGCTCATGCGCTGCATCTCCAGGTATTTCAAGGCCCTTGCCTGCTCGGTTTCAGTCAGACCTGAACGCTGATGTCCAGCCAGAAAACCCTTGCGGTCAACAGAACCGCAAAGACATCGGCCATAGTCCAGCAGGGCCTGTCTGGGATTTTTAAAAAGATCCCTGCTGCACTTGCGGAAATGTTCGTCCACATAATAACGGATCACGTTCAAGGACCTGCGCAGAGGCCTTCTCCACAGCTGATTCCATTCAGGGTGTTCGCCTGCGCTGCATCCGCAGTCATCCTGCCACCTCTTTACACCATGGACGCAGCTCCATGAGGATTTTTCATGTATTTTGACCAGATGCTCAGGGGGATGGTTGGCCAGATAGGCAGCAAAGTTGGTCAGCTTGAAAGGGCTGTCCTGGCTGAGTGCGCGTTTAAGCACATAGGCCAGAGCCATTTCCCCGAACTTGAAGTGATGTCCGTAGGATTCACCGTCAGTGGCCAGGCTCAGGAGATTCTGGTCCTGTGCAGAGACAATCCTCTGCCAGAATTCTTCCCCGTCCGCCAGGAGGTTTTCAAAGGCCACAGCCTGAGACAGAGGCCCGTCATAGAAAAAAACCCCTATTTCCAGGCCTGAAGGCAGCCTGACCTTATAGGGCCTGTCTTTGGGCAAAGTGTCTTCGGTTACCCCGGTCCAGTTTTCACCCTCCGGACCGGATATCTCCCTGGCCTGGCCCGGGGACAGAACAGTAAACTTAATCCCTGCCCTGGCCAGAGCCTCCAGATCCGGTGTGGAAACAGCTGTTTCCGAGAGCCAGAATCCTTCAGGACTACGGCCGAACCGGTATTCAAAGTCCTGGATGGACCATTGTATCTCCACTTCCCGGTCCTCATCCGTGCTCAAGGGCATGATGATATGGTGATAGATCTGGGCCATGGCATTGCCCCGGCCAAAATGCTCCATGCTCTTGCGGTCTCCCTCCAGGATCCTCTGGTACGTGCCCGGACTGTGTGTGGCCATCCAGCGCAGGATAGTGGGACCGAAATTAAAATTTATATATTCATAGCAGTTGATGATACTCTCTATCCGCCCATGTTCAAGAATCCGGGCAAAACCCAGGGGATCATAACTTTCCCTGGTGATTCTCTGGTTCCAGTCGGGAAACGGAGCAGCGCTGGCTTCGGGCAGGACTTCCTCCAGCCAGGGGTCAAACCGGGGAGGCTGGTAGAAATGTCCATGAATGCACAAGTGCCTGGGCATCTGACCATCCTTTATGTTTTCAGTTTAATCTCGAGTGAACAAAAATCATTGCCTTGAACCACAAACAGGTGCAAAATACATACTACCTTAAAGACCAATAATCTGCAATAAAACAGGGGGAATCCGCCTTGGGTATTTTGAGTTCCAGCGTCAGCCTGACCAGGTATCGCATTGCCGGGGAAGTACCGGACCAGCTGCAAAATGAGATCCAGAACAGGCTTATGAGCTACAAGTTTCTGGACATAGACCAGACCAGCGATGAAAGAAGCTTCGGCTGGGTCTGCTTCGACGATTTCCTGGACACCCGGTGGAAAACAGCCGGACCCCATAAGGGGTCTTACCTGGCCTTTGCACTGCGTCTTGACACCCGGAGGATCCAGCCCGGTGTCATGAAAAAGCACTTACGCCTGGCCCTGGAAAAAGCCCGCAGGGAACAAAAGGAAAGAGGGCGTCCATTCATTTCCCGGGATGAAAAAAAACAAATCAAGGACAGGGTGAAACAGGCCCTGCTGAGTAAAACCCTTCCTGTACCGGCTGTTTTTGACGTAGCATGGGATGTTTCCAGGCATGTGGTCTACCTGGGCGCCACATCCCCGAAAATCAGAGAACTCTTTGAAGACCACTTCACCCGCAGCTTTGAGCTGCACCTGGAACCTCTCGGCCCCTACTTTCTGGCCAAAAACCTGTTGAAGGACACTGAAGCAGACAGGCTGGACCAGGTGGAGGCCTCTATTATGGCCTGAAGTTTTCCAAGGGACGGACCATAGTTCCGGTTGCCTGGATGTGAAAAATCAACATATTGTGTCCACAGTCCAGAGAAACAGATCCGGACAAACTGCTTGTAAACATTAAACCGCCTTATCTCATGGTCGGAAAATTCCCCTGAGTTTTTGATCTTCTTGTCAAGGGCGCAGAGCTGGCTTATAGTAAAAAAATGAAACCCATAAACAGGATTCTGTCGTCATACCTGGACCGCTTTGATCCGGAAGGAAAGAACTACCTGTTCGTCCAAATCTGCCAGCACTGGTCACAGGTGGTGGGCTCTGAACTGGCCGCACTGGCCAGGCCCCTGGGACGCAAAAAGAATACCCTGATCCTTGGAGCTGAAGATTCGCTGGTTATTCAGGAAATCACTCTGCAGCAAAGCGAAATCCTGAACAGGATCAGTCTTTTTTGCGGTGTAGATCTTTTTGACAGATTGCGCGTGGAATTGTTAAAGGGCAGGACTCCGCTGGACAGCACCCTGGTGAACAGGCCTGAACCCGGCTATGTCCCGCCAAGACCAGAAAACCTTGGCGACCTCATGCCTTTTTTGCCCAAAAACACGACTTTGACCAGATGCTATGCCAGGTATGTAAATTTTTTCAAAAAACAGCCTAAATAATTCAAGGAGGGCTCTGTGAGCGAAGACATCAAACTGGAACTGAAAAAACCCCTGGATAAGATGACTGCCAAGGAACTCAGGCAGCTCTGCATGGACAAGATTCCCCAGATTACCGGGGCATCCGGCAAGACCAAGGAAGAACTTCTGTCTTCCATCAAAAACGTGCTGGGAATTGTCGAAGATGAATCCGGCAAGTCCGGAGCTTACAAGGAACAAATCAGAACCATCAAAGGCAGAATAAAAGAACTGCAGTCACAGAAGGCGGTAATACCCAAATCCAGGCGCAAACAGCGCGCTATTCTGCGCAAGAAGATTCATGATCTGAAAAAGAACACCAGAAGACTGGCTGCAGCCTGAAGAGCTTAGGCCTGGTGCGGCCACCCCTCAGGACAGACAGGTTAATACCCCGGACCATGCACAATCGCCATGCAGATCAAGGCCATAGGTTATGTACGCTCCCCTTTTGCCAGCCCTGAAGAGTGCCCCAGACAGGGCCGGCAGGACATGCCCCCCTGTATCATTGACATGGAGCAGGAGTTCGTACCTGGCCTGCACCGCCTTGTGCCAGGACAGAAAATCGTGGTCCTGACCTGGATGCATCTGGCCCGCCGTGACCTGTTCAGGTGCAGGCCCCGTAACAGCCCGGCCAGACCCATCCACGGGGTGTTCGCCACCCGTTCCCCGAACCGGCCCAATCCCATCGGACTGCATGAGGTGCGCATCCTGGAAATAAGCCGGAACAGGCTCAAGGTTCACCCCCTGGAGGCCGTTGACAGAACCCCGGTCCTGGACATCAAGCCGCTGCTGGGAAGTCCGGGGTTCTCAGGACAGATACGGGACTTTTTCTCCCTGGAGGACATGAATGCATTGATGGAGGCAGCCAGGCAGGGCTGGCTGAGGGGTTTGTTCAGCGGAGTCAACGGCAACCTGAGTCTGCGCAGGGGGAATACCGTGCTCATCACCCGCTCCGGAACATCCAAGGCCTGCCTCACTCCAGACGATTTTTGCGTGCTTGAGCTGACAACCGGCAAACTTCTGGCCGGATCAGACCCGTCCATAGAAAGCAGAATGCACCTTTCGGTCTATTCCAGCCAGGAAAAGGCCGGTGCAGTAGTGCACACCCATCCGGCCCATGTCCTGGCCCTGAGCCAGGCTTCATCTGATAATCTTTTCAGACAGCTGGACCTTTTCGAAGCCAGGGTACTGCATTCTCAGCTGGGAATGGTCAGGGCCATGGAGCCCGGAAGTGACCAGCTTGCCAGTGCGGTTGGCCGGCTGGCCCGGGAATGCAAGTGCATAATCATGCTCGGGCACGGACTCACATGCTGGGACAGCGGTCCGTTTGCAGCCCTGGCCAGCAGTGAGGAACTGGATTCCCTGGCCCTCATGGAAATCCATCTGCGTCTGCTCAATTTCCAGAACTCACAAATCTGACCCCTGATATCTGAAGCCGGGTTCTGTTATCAGATGCTACCAGTCCAGAGTCTTTTTCCAGGCCCTGGCCATCTCTTCCACATCCATCTGGAACAGCATCTGTCCTGCCAAAAATATTTCAAGCTCTGAACCGGATGTGGTCTGTCCGATACGGGACAGGCACTGACCTGCAAAAAGCTCTTCCAGGCGTCCCCGGTCTTTTGGCCTGATGGTGAGCAGGAATCTGCCTGCTGATTCACTGTAAAGTATTTTCCACCAGGACAGGGAGCCATGCAGCACAGGGACCAGAGACAGGTCCACACGTGCCCCCAGACGTCCGCCCATGGCCATTTCAGCCAAAGCCACGCCCAGCCCGCCATCAGAAAGATCGTGACAGGAAGTGATCAGTCTTTTTTGCACAGCCCGGTAAAAAGTCCTGTATCTGAGGCGATTGGCCAGGAGGTCTACCTGTGGAGGGCACCCTCCTGCCAGGTTAAGCTGGGAAGCTGCTTCGCTGCCTCCCAGTTCATCAGCTGTCAGCCCCAGGATATATATGTCCTGACCCGGCTCCTTGAAGTCGCTGCTCAAGCAGAGATTGACGTC
>PUMA01000061.1 GCA_003551155.1 Desulfonatronospira sp. | reverse complement strand
TATCCCCCGGTGGACCGGGATGAAGTTTATAAAGAGATCTTTGAGCAGGCCGAGAATTTCAAGAAGTATCAAAGCAGGGTCGGGGTTTAATAGGTGCGCCAAAGGCCGCGGACTGATCAGGCCTTGAAAAAAGAAGCCCAGGGTGATTATCTTTGGTTTGCAGTGATTTCCAGTTAATCTTTTCAGCCGGAAAAGCTCACATGTGCCTGAGCCATATTTATGAATGTAAAATGATTTCCAATTACCCATGCCGCAGGCAGCAGAGTCCTCCATCCCCCGCAGGCCCCTTTTTGCCCGCGTGTCAGCGCAGACAACTAAGCGGAAGTTCAACAGGGCACCGATTTCAGGTTTAACCCGGGCCGAAGAGACGGGAATGATCTTGATCATGCCCTGTGATCAGCATAAGATGCCCTGATGAAATCAGACGGTCCGGTAATTGAAGCCACGGGCCTGGGCAAGAAGTTCGGGTCGTTCACTGCCGTGGACAATGTGAGCTTCCAGGTGAAAAAGGGAGAGTTCTTCGGCCTTCTGGGTCCCAACGGTGCGGGCAAGACCTCGGTCATCCGGATGATGTACGGATTTTCTCCCTTGAGCTCTGGAAGGATGAAAGTCTTCGGCCTGGATATTGAGACGGGGTGGAGGGAGATCCGCTCACGCATGGGGGTCTGCCAGCAGGAAAACACCCTGGACCCGGACCTGACCGTTGAGCAGAACCTCCTTGTATTTGCCGGGTATTACCGGATGCCCCGAAAAAAGGCTGCGGAGCGGACCCGGGAACTTCTGGACTTCTTTGCCCTGAACCACAGGAAAAATGCCCAGGTCAGCCAGCTCTCCGGGGGCATGGCCAGGCGGCTCATGCTGGCCAGGGCCCTGATCAACGAGCCCGGCTTGATCATTCTGGACGAGCCCACCACAGGGCTGGACCCCCAGTCAAGGCACCAGGTCTGGGACAAGCTGCGGGACCTGCAGGCCAGGGGACTGACCCTGGTCCTGACCACCCACTACATGGAAGAGGCTGCCAGCCTCTGCCACAGGATTCTGATCATGGACCATGGCAGGATCCTGGTGCAGGGCTCCCCGGAGGGGCTGATCAGTGAATTTGCCGGGACATCGGTCATAGAGGTGGAAAACCCGGGACCGGATCTTAAGGGCTTTGTGGAACAAAGAGGAATCAGCCACGAGGAACTGGCCGGCAGGCTGATCATTTACACTGATGATCTCAACGGGCTGGGACGGGTCATCAGGCAGGAGTTCTGTCCGGAAAAATGCCTGTTTCGCAGCGGAACCCTGGAAGACGTGTTTCTGCGCCTCACCGGAAGGGAGCTCAGGGAATGAAGAGATCCGACCTGACCTTTTTGTTCCTGCCGGTCTGGAAAAGAAACCTCATAGTCTACCGCCGCATCTGGAAGGTCAACTTCATGGTCCCCCTGCTGGAGCCCCTGTTCTATCTGGCCGCATTCGGTATAGGCCTGAGCGGGCTCATCGGAGACGTGGTCTATGCGGGACAGGAATTGAGCTATATACGGTTCATCGCCCCGGCCCTTCTGGCCACGGCCATGATGTTCAATGCCTTTTTTGAAACCACCTATGCGTCCTTTGTACGCATGTACTACCAGAAGACTTTTGACGCCATGCTGGCCACGCCCCTGTCCCTGGAGGAGGTGATCACCGCGGAGATCGTCTGGGGGGCCACCAAGTCCATGCTGGCCGCAGCCATAATCCTGGGGGTGATTTCAGCGTTCGGGTATGCAGCCTATCCCTGGGCACTGCTGGTGATTCCCCTGGCTTTTCTGGGCGGGATGGTTTTTGGATCAGCGGGCATGTTCTTTACCGGGATCACTCCCAGCATCGACATGTTCAACCTGCCCTTTTTTCTGCTGGTGACCCCGCTTTTTCTGTTCAGCGGAACGTTTTTCCCGGTCTCCAGCCTGCCGGCCTGGGGCCAGTACCTGGCCCAGGTTTCGCCCCTGTATCACCTGGTGGAGCTGACCAGGCTTGTCACTATGGGCCGGATGGAATCAGACCCGCTGCTCAGTCTTTCCTACCTGGCCCTGTTTGCTGTATTTTTTTACTTCCTGAGCATCAGGTCCATGCGCAAAAGGCTTATAAAATAGCCCCTGAAAAGCCGGTTATATCAAAGGTTCTGCAGGTCTCTGCTGGCTTGAGCAAAAAGTCCTGCAGGAGCAATCATTTCCTGGTCAGGATACTTCCCTGGCCATACTGTCCCCCACCTGGCTGGTGGTCATGCCCATGCGCCCGGCTGACTGGCTGGCCATGCGGGGCAGAACCCTGGCCACCGCATCCTCCACAGCCCGGGCAGCCTCTGCTTCGCCCAGGTTGTCCAGCATCATCTGTCCGGCCAGAATGGCAGCCACGGGATTGGCCTTTTCCTGTCCAGTGTACTTCGGGGCGGAACCTCCTATGGGTTCAAACATGGACACTCCGTGGGGATTGATATTGCCTCCGGCTGCAATGCCCAGACCGCCCTGGGTGATGGCCCCCAGGTCGGTAATGATGTCCCCGAACATGTTGTCCGTGACAATGACGTCGAACCATTCCGGGCTCTTGATCATCCACATGCAGGTGGCGTCCACGTGGGTGTAGTCGGTCTCCACAGAAGGAAATTCACTGGCCATGTCCCTGAATACCCTTTCCCAGAGACCGAAGGCATAGGTCAGGACATTGGTCTTGCCGCACAGGGTGAGCTTGCGCCGGGCCCTGGTGGTGGCCAGCTCAAAAGCGAAGCGCAGGCAGCGCTCCACTCCCATGTAGGTGTTTACTGACTCCTGCAAAGCCACTTCGTGTACAGTATTCTGCCGCAGGCAGCCTCCGCTGCCGGCGTACAGGCCTTCGGTATTTTCCCGGACCACAATATAGTCGATATGCTCGGGCCCCTTGTCCTTTAGGGGGCATTCTACGCCTGGAAAGAGCTTGATGGGCCGCAGGTTGATGTACAGATCCAGGGCGAAGCGGGTCTTGAGCAGGATTCCCTGTTCCAGGATTCCAGGCTTCACCCGGGGATGTCCTATGGCTCCCAGATAGATGGCCTGGAAACTTTTTAGCTCCTCCAAAACCGAGTCGGGCATGACCTCGCCGGTTTTTAAGTACCTCTCTCCGCCCAGGTCATAGGTGTGCCAGTTTAATCGAAAGCCGTAGCGCTCTCCTGCTGCTTCCAGAACTTTCTTCCCTTCCCGGATGGTTTCCGGGCCGATACCGTCTCCAGGAATCAGGGCCACATTGTACTCGCGCATGCATCACTCCTTGGTATATTTTATTGTAACCTGCTGTTTTAACAATTTTAGCCGGATTTCCTGGAAGCCTGTGGATCTTCTCCTGCTCTTTCAGTTTTTTCCTCTTCCTGTTGTTTCCGTTCCTGTTCTTCCTCAGCTTCAGCCTCAGCCTCCTCTTTCTCCCGGACTACTTCCTTGGAGGCATCGGATTCGGTATAGTACTGGATTTTGGGTTCCTCAGAGGCTTTTTGCCTGGGTTGACCCACAGCTTCTGGAGCCAGGCTGTCTCTGGTTTCCTGAAGCATCCGCATGGGAGGGGCGTCGCCTTCCTTGTCCATACCGAACCAGATGGTGCGGTGGGGGAAGGGTATTTCTATCCCCCGCTCGTCAAAGACCCGCTTCATGCGCTCCAGAAAGGCCCGGCGTACGGCAAACTGGCGCATGGGCCTTGTTTTCATCCTGACCCTGATTTCAACTGCGGAATCGCTCAGACTGTTCAGCCCGAACACCTCCAAGTCTCCAATGATGTCGGGTCCCCAGGTTTCATCAGCCCGCAGTTCCGCTGCTACATCCTGCAGGGCCTGGACCACCTCGCCGTAATTTTCCCTATAGGCCACTCCGGCGTCTATCAGGGAGTAACCGTAATTGCGGTTGTAATTCAGTACCGTGGTTACGTCTCCGAAAGGGATCACGTGCACTGTTCCTTGCAGGTCGCGCAGGGTCACGGTGCGCACTGTCAAATGTTCCACAGCGCCGGCGTGTCCGCCGGCTTCCACCCAATCGCCCACGGCTATGGAATCCTCGATAAGGATAAAGGCTCCGGTTATTACGTCCCGGACCAGGGTCTGGGCCCCGAAGCCTACAGCCAGGCCCAGCACGCCCACCCCGGCCAGGAGAGGGGCTATGTTCACTCCCAGATGGGACAAAACGCTCATTCCGGTCACCAGCACCAGGACGATAAGAATAACATTCTTGAGCAAAGGCAACAGGGTGAGCATGCGTGTACTGGGCTTTTTGCCCTCTTCCTCCTCTTTGCGTTCCCTGGCCAGAACATTTTCTATCTTGGCGCTGGTCAGTTCCCAGATCAAAAAGGCAATCCCGATAATGAGGACCAGAAGGAGCACCTGTGAGATTATTGACATGCCCTCGGTAGAGAACAGCCAGCCAAGGGTTCCCAGGCCCCAGGCCTGCAGCACGGCAAAAAGCGCTATCACACTGATCACGCCCTTTATGATATGCCTGAGCATCGGGATGTAGCGGTTGGCCCTGGCCTCTAGATCAGGATACTTTTCCTGCAGTTCTTCGCTGATTTCAAATAATCGGTCTATGCCCCGCATGCTCATGCGCATAAGAAACGAGGCGAGAGCGATGATGAAGACGGTCAGAATGAGAGCCCTGGCCAGATAATAAAGGCCCCCTTCGATCTCCAGGGCCCAGGTCCCGAACATGCCCGCAATAAGAACTATGGCGGCTATATGCCAGACTTGGGCCAGGCGGCGTCGGAAAAGGCTCACCGCCTTTATGGGAGCCGGTTTTTCGTCAGATGTTTCCGAGGGAACGCCTTCAGGTCTCTCTTCAGTTTCTGCGCTTTCTCCCCGCAGCCATCCGGCTACCTCGGCCCGATTCTGCAGGACCAGAATAATGGTCAGGATGCTGATTACAAAACCCAGCAGCTTCAGGAAAAAGGTGTACAGACCGTCAGGGAGGCCGAGAAGAAGGGCTGCCTCCAGGATGAAAAAGCCGTATACGCCGATAACTACCAGTCTGCGGATCCAGATGTACAGATACTGCACTGATTCGTTGTCCAGGGGCAGAAGCCGCAGGGATGGAGCCCCGGGGACCAGGATCAGTTTGGCCAGGGCCAGGATTACCCGGACCAGGATGATGGCATTGACCAGGGTCAGGGCCACCAGTTGCGTACCTGCCCTTGGTTCAAGCAGGGGAAGCAGGCCGTAGGCTGCCGCAGCAAAGGCTGCAACCGGAATAAGTTCCAAAATGGTGCTGCCAAGCAGAAAAGCTGCCCGCAGCCCTATGTTGTAGGTCTCCTGGTCCTCCAGGGCACTCCTGGCCCTGGCGAGGAGGCGCCTTACCAGTCTTTCCGCGGCAAACCCAGCAAATAGAACCAGAATCACCTTGCCAGCCATCTCGCCCCAGGTTTTCAAAACATCTGGATCCTGGGCCTGTTTTGCCAAATCCGACAACAGCTCCGGGATCTGGAGCATGTTTTTGCCTGCGTTGGATAAAACCTGGCTGACCCCCTGCATCTGTTCCGACAGGAGAGCCAATATCCGACCGATCAAGCCGCGAGGCTCAACCTCCTCCTTTTTCTCGGGCACAACAGGCTTGCCGGCTTCCTGTGCCGCCAATAGGGTTCTGAGGTCCTGTTTTAGCTGATCCCTGCGCTCTGGATCCTCCAGATCCTGGAGAAGCTTTTCTATGCTGGCAGTAGAGAGTTCGGAGGCAGTTGTGGATGGCGTCTCCTGGGCGCCTGTGGGGCAGGGGGATGAGATCACCAGCATCATACCCAGGATAAGAGGTATAAGGAAGGCAAGTTTTGCAGAGCAGGATCTCATGAATACTCCTTTAGACATGTTGCAAAGTGGAAATATTAAGCCCGATATTACCGGGTTTGTCTGATCAGGCTGAATGTGCTCCCGCACCGGCCCGGTCCCCAAATCTCTCGCATGGTTTAAATGTGGCATTACAAGAAAGGAAGCGGTCTTGTAAACCAGATATTACTTGTATAGCTTGATTAATTTGGCTCCTCGACGCAATGTGTGAATTTTATATACAGTTAAAAATGAAGAGCCTTATCCAGAATGCCGGCTCCGGGGTTTTGGCAAAAGCGGCTTAAACTGTCTGAAGCGAGCTAGGCGGATTTAAGCCCGCACGTTCTTTCCTGTGCACATGCTGGAATCCTGGTAAAGTGCGGGCTTTAGTCCGCCTGTGAGCAAGTTTTTAAGCCCTTTTGACAAAACCACGGAGCTGGAAGATATAGTATAATGCTATATCAATTTCACAGCATACGTCGAAGAGCCATTAATTTTAAGCCGGGGCCGGGGCAGCTGCCAGTGTTTACTTGAGCGGACGGCAAGAAGATCATCCAAAACAAATAAACAGTTCCCCGGCAAGGCCAAGGTCCCGTTGTGTTATACACAGGGGAAAATTGTACTGAAAAAATCTGTCATGATTTGATTGTTAACCCGAACATGGAGTAGCTTTTGTGCTGGATGTAGGTTATTGTGAACAAATTCTTTAAGGTTGCTCTTTTTTTTCTTTTTTAATATGTATCTTTTTACTTAACTATATACTGCATGAAAATGTTTTCTTTACTGTAGATGTATATGTTTGCAATATTTGAAAATGACTGAATATAATCAACTCCATGAAAACATGGATGGAGAACCATAATACCAGGGATGAAACATAATGGATGAAGTTCTGGACAAAATTCTTGAAAATTATTTTGAAAATGATGGCAACTCCTTAACCATTTTGCAGGACATTGAAAAGAGTTACGGTTATATACCTGAAGATGCAGTCTGCAGGATCTCCCGCAAGCTGGACATACCTCCCAGCCGTTTTTTCGGGATAGCCACATTTTATTCCCAGTTTCACCTCAAGCCCAGGGGAAAACATATCATTACCGTTTGCCGGGGCACTCCCTGTCATGTCAAAGGATCTGAGAAAATTCTCAACAGGCTCCAGATGGAGCTGGATATACCCAGGGGAGAGGATACCTCGGAAGACCTGCATTTTTCAGTGGAAGAGGTGAACTGTGTGGGCGCCTGCGGCTTGTCTCCGGTGGTGGTCATCAACAGCCAGGTCCAGGGCCAGATGAGCATCAACAGGATGATCGAGGAAATTAACAAGCTGAGAGCACTGGATTAATGGATAAAAAAGATATTGTCATCAAGGTCTGCTCCGGCACCGGCAGCCTGTCTGCAGGAGGAAAAGATGTCCTGGAAGCATTCAGGAGCCTTGCTGCATCCACAGGGACACAGGCTGAATTCAGGGACAGGTGTACTGCGCACCAGGTAGGCTGCAGGGGGTTCTGCTCCAGGGATGTGCTTGTGGACGTGATCATCAACGGGGAAAAGATCACTTATGAACTCATCAAACCGGACATGGTCCCCAGGATATTCGAGGAGCATATTCTCCAGGGCGACCCTGTGGATGAATGGATGGCCGGTGAACAGCACCGGGAATTTCATGCAGCTCAGACCAAGATTGTTCTTTCCCATTGCGGGGAAATGGACCCCGAAAGCCTGGATGCATATCTTGCATCCGGGGGATATGAGGCAGCTCACCAGGCCTTTGTCCGGATGACGCCCGGGGAAATCATAGAGGAAATTAAGAGGTCTGCTTTGCGGGGCAGGGGAGGGGCCGGCTTTCCCACAGGACTGAAATGGGAGTTTGCCGGCAGGATGCGCAGCAAAGAGAAGTACGTTGTCTGCAACGGCAATGAAAGTGATCCGGGTGCTTTTGCAGACAGGTGCATCATCGAGGGAGATCCTCACAGCGTTATCGAGGGCATGATGATCTGCGCCAGAGCGATAGGTGCTGAAAGAGGATATATCTATGTCCGGGACAGCTACGCACTGGCTGTCAAGCGTCTGGGCCTGGCCCTGAGGCAGTGCCGGGAACATGGTTTTCTGGGCAGCAATGTATTTGATTCAGGCTTTGATCTGGATATCAGGCTTTACCCCGCCCCTGGAGCCTTTATCTGCGGAGAAGCCACCGCCCTGATGAAGTCCATTGAGGGAAAACGGGCCATGCCGTCTCCCCGCATGTGGCGCACAGCGGAAAAAGGGCTGTGGGGCAGGCCCACGGTCATCAACAATGTCGAAACCCTGGCCAATGTTCCCAGAATACTGGGCAGGGGAGCTGAATGGTTTGCAGGGGTAGGGACCGAGAACAGCGGAGGGACCAAGGTCTTTTCCCTCACCGGAAAGGTCAAAAACACCGGTCTGGTGGAGATCCCCATGGGTGTCACCCTGAGGGAAGTGATCTACGGTATTGGCGGAGGCATGGTTGAAGACAGGGCCTTTAAAGGGATACAGCTGGGCGGACCCACCGGGGGCTGCCTTTCCGAGGCTTTTCTGGACAGCCGGGTGGATTATGAATCACTGGCCCTGGCCGGAACCATCATGGGCTCCGGAGGCATGGTTGTTCTGGATGAAACCAGCTGCATTGTGGATACGGCCAGATTTTTTCTGGATATTACCCAGGCTGAATCCTGCGGCAAGTGCACTCCCTGCCGTCTGGGACTGAGAAGGATGTTCGAGATTCTGCAGAGAATCACCAATGGCCATGGGCGAAATGGAGACATAGAACTTCTGGAGGACCTGGGCAGTCACATCAGGGCCACATCCCTGTGCGGTTTCGGCATGACCGCTCCAAACCCGGTGCTGACCACCATCAGGTACTTCAGGGACGAATATGCAGTGCACATTAAAGACAGAAAATGCCCGGCCCTGGTGTGCAAGAATCTTCTGACTTATTCCTGCATCCAGGAAAACTGCACCGGCTGCGGGTTGTGTAAAAAAGTCTGTCCGTCCGACGCCATCAGGGGGACCCGGAAAAAATCCCACAAGATCGACCAGGATCTTTGCGTCAAGTGCGGCTCCTGTTTTGATGCCTGTAAATTCGACGCCGTACTCAGGGAATAACATGCCGGATCACTGCGAGGATGAATATGGTTACCTTGAATATTGACGGTCAGGATATAACCGTGGACAGAAGCTATACTCTTCTGGATGCGGTCCGTGAAATGGGAATTACAATCCCTACCCTGTGCCATCATCCTGACCTGTCCCTTTTTGGAGGCTGCAGGCTTTGCCTTGTGGAAGGATCCGGCATGAGAAGGCCAGCGGCCTCGTGTGTCACACCGGTCCAGGAGGGCATGGTGGTCCAAAGTTCCACCCCTTACCTGGAGAGACTGCGAAAAACCAACGTCGAGCTTCTGCTATCAGATCATCCCAATGACTGCATGCTCTGTGAGCGGGCCGGGAACTGCAAACTGCAGGAACTGGCCTATTACTACGGCCTCAGGGAGCACCGGTTTGAGGGAGACAGAAGAATTTACAGCAGAAAAGACAACAATCCCTTCCTACAGAGGGAGATGGAGAAGTGCGTCATGTGCGGCCAGTGCGTGCGCATCTGTGACGAGATCCAGGGAGTGGGGGCCATTGATTTTGCCTACAAGGGCCTTTGGACCAAGGTCACGCCTCCTTTTGAAAGAGACCTTGACTGCGAGTTCTGCGGCCAGTGCGTGGGGGTATGTCCCACCGGGGCCTTAACCGGAAGGATATGGGCCGGCAAGGGCAGGCAGAAATTCAGGGAAGTGGATACGGTCTGTTCTTATTGCGGATGCGGATGCATCCTGACCCTGGCGGTCAAGAAAAACCAGATAGCCAGGATATACTCCAGGAAAGATACTATAAACGAGGGCATGCTCTGCGCCAAGGGCAGGTTTGCGTACGAGTTTGTGAACAGTCCGGAAAGGCTTACCCGGCCTTTGATCAGAACAGCTCCCAAGAAAGACTGGCAGCTGAACGACTCGGGCCGGTATGCCCAGGTTAAACCGGAGAGATCCTCCACGAACTCTTCCGGTGTTTTCAGGGAGGTGTCCTGGGAAGAGGCCCTGGATCACATTGCCTTCAGGATCAAGGAGATAAAGGACGTGCACGGTGCAGACGCCATAGGGGGGCTGGCTTCGGCCAGGTGCACCAATGAGGAGAATTATCTCTTTCAGAAGTTCATGCGGGCCGCTGTGGGCACCAACAACGTGGACCACTGCGCCAGATACTGACACAGCGCCACCATTGCCGGTCTGGCGACGGTTTTCGGCTCGGGGTCCATGACCAACTCCATTGAGGAGATCAAGAACAATGACCTGCTCCTGGTGATCGGTTCCAACACTACCGAGACCCATCCCATTATCGGCCTGCAGATGAAAAAGGCTGTGAGGAAGGGCGCCAAACTTATAGTTATTGATCCCAGAAGGATCGAGCTGGTCAAGTGGTCACATGACTGGCTGCAATTAAGGCCTGGAACAGATGTGGCACTTTTGAACTCCATCATGCACGTCATTGTCAAGCAGGGACTGATTGACCAGAGTTTCATGGATTCTCGAACCCAGGGCTTTGAGGAATTCAAAGACACTCTTTCCAGGTATACCCCCGAATATGCAGAAGAGATCACCGGAGTTCCCCGGGGAAAGATTGTGGAGACAGCCTATCTGTACGCCAACGCTTTCACCCCGGGCATCTACTATACCATGGGCGTCACCCAGCATACCCACGGTACGGACAATGTCTTCTGCATTGCCAACCTGGCTTTGATGACCGGAAACCTGGGGCGGAGTTCCACAGGGGTCAATCCTCTCAGGGGTCAGAACAATGTCCAGGGGGCCACTGACATGGGATGTGTGCCCGCTTTTTACCCGGGATACCAGAGCGTGGACCTCTCCGGGGTGCGGGAAAAGTTCGAGAAGGCCTGGAAAACCGGACTTTCCGCCAGGCCGGGGCTCACTGCCACTGAGATGACCGAGGCTGCACTGCAAAGCAGTCTGAAAGCCATGTATATCAAGGGCGAAAACCCGGTGCTGAGTGATCCGGATATTCAGCATACTGTCAAGGCCCTTAAAAATCTGGACCTGCTCATTGTGCAGGATATCTTCCTGACTGAGACTGCTGAGCTGGCAGACGTTGTTCTGCCCGCAGCCTGTTTTGCCGAAAAGGAGGGCACATTCACCAATACCGAAAGGCGGGTGCAGAGAGTGCGCAAAGCTGTGGATCCACCCGGAGAAGCCAGGGAGGATTCATGGATCATTTCCAGGCTGTCCGGTAAGCTCGGCTACCCCATGCACTACGAGAACATGGAAGATGTATTCCGGGAAGCAGGAAAAGTCTGGCCGGCCCTGGCCGGGATCACCTATGCCCGCATCCAGGGCAGGGGCCTGCAGTGGCCCTGTCCCACCAGGGACCATCCAGGCACCCAGTACCTGTTCAAGGGCGGTTTTCCCAAGAAAAGAGCTGTGTTCACCAGGGTGGAGTACAGGCCTTCTGAAGAACTGCCGGATCTTGAGTATCCCCTGGTGCTGAACACGGGAAGAGAGCAGTTTCAGTATCATACAGGGACCATGACCAGACGGGTGAAGGCTGTAAACAAAATTTCTCCTGAGGCTTATGTGGAGGTCCATCCTGAAGATGCGCGCAAGACAGGCGTGGATCATGGACAGATGGTGGAAGTCAGTTCCAGGAGAGGCAGCATCAGGATAAGGTGCCATATTTCGCCCAGGCCCCTGAAAGGGACAGTATTTATCCCCTTTCATTTCAAGGAGGCTGCAGCAAACATGCTGACCAACACCAGGAGGGATCCTGTGGCCGGGATCCCTGAACTCAAGGTCTGCGCAGTCAGACTGGAGCCGGTCAAAAAATAGAATTCACTATAAAAGGAGCTATCATGATCAATCCACAGACACTAAAGGACCAGATTCTGCTCAAGGATATGGATGAAAATGAATTGCGCAAGATTTCCAGCATAATTGAAAAGGTCAATGTCAGACAGGGAGAGACCCTGTTCAGGGAGGAGGACGAGACCAGGGGGCTCTGGCTCATTCATTCCGGCAGGATTCAGATATCCAAGATGGCGGCTGACGGATGGAGGCAGACTCTGGTGGTTCTGGGCCCGGGGCATTTCTTTGGAGAACTGGCCATAATCGAGAAGAGAAAACATGTTTCCAAGGCTGAAGCCCTGGAGGATACGGAGCTCTTCCTGCTGCCCAGGGAAAAGTTCGAAAGCCTGGTGGCTGAGGATTGTGCCCTGGCCCTGGATTTTTTTAAGAGCATGGTGGTAGCCCTGAGCAGGAATCTGCGCCGGATGAACGACAAATTTTTAAGCGCTCTCATCAGCTATTAAGTGCTGTAACGGACATGTCTGCTGTTTCTCCCGGACACAGGGAGAGCAGGCCTGGTGAATATTCAAAGCTGAGCGGTCTGTAACTGAAAGCTTTTGCCGGGCAGAAAATTTTCAGCTGTCAAAGTGCAAGCCGGTTTCAGCCGCAGGAAAATCAAGGAGGAAATCATGCAGGACAAAATACTGGACGGCAAGAAAGTATCCGCGGACATCAAGGCCGAACTCGCCGATGAAATCAAAAAGCTGCAGGATAAAAGAAATATTACTCCCGGGCTGGCCGTGGCCCTGGTGGGGGAAGATCCCGCATCACAGGTCTATGTGAACATGAAGGAGAAGACCTGCAAGGCCCTGGGCATTGTCTCGCACAAGCATGTTCTGCCCGCTGACGTGTCCGAGGACAGACTCCTGTCCCTGATTGACGTGCTCAACAATGACCCGGAAATCGACGGCATCCTGGTCCAGCTGCCCCTGCCCGGGCATATTGACGAAAACAGGGTCCTGGACAGGATAAAGGTGGAAAAGGATGTGGACGGTTTTCATCCTGTGAGCGTGGGACGGCTGGTGCTGGGGCAGCCCGGTTTTCGGGCCGCAACCCCGGCCGGGATCATCGAGCTTCTCAAGAGAAGCGGGGTTGCCATCCAGGGCAAAGAAGCCGTGGTTGTCGGACGCAGCAATATAGTGGGCAAGCCTGTGGCCCTGCTGCTGCTCAATGAGCACGCCACCGTGACCATTGCCCACTCCAGGACCCCGGACCTGGGCGAGGTGACCCGCAGGGCGGATATTCTGGTGGTGGCCGTGGGCCGCAGGGAAATGGTTACCGCGGATATGGTCAAGGAAGGAGCCGTGGTGGTGGATGTAGGCATTCATAGAACTGATGACGGCCTGGTGGGCGATGTGGCCTTTAATCAGGTTCAGGAAAAAGCCTCGGCCATAACCCCGGTTCCGGGCGGTGTAGGGCCCATGACCATAGCCATGTTAATGTCCAATACTGTCCAGGCCGCCCGAAGCCGTGCCTGATATGCTTAAAGGTATGCTTCCGCAATAAAGAGTTCGGCCCGGATGCATGCGGGAGCATCCAGTGAACGCATTTTTTGGCCAATCATTATGCGTCCGGATCAATATGTATTGAACCGGATACAAGGAGAGCAATATCCATGATTGTAAACGCTGTTCCTCCCTGTCAGGCTGCGTGCCCCATACAGATGGATGTGCAGGGCTATGTCGCCGCCATCTCCCGGGGGGACTTGCAGGAGGCGGACAGGATCATCCGCAGGACCAATCCCTTTCCGTCTGTCTGCGGCCGGATATGCACCCGTGAATGCGAATTCGTGTGCCGCCGCGGACAAAAGGTTGATGAACCAGTGGCCATCAGGGTCCTGAAACGATTCGCAGCGGACCGGGCTGAAAGTGTTGTTCCTTGCGGGCCGGAAAAGCCCTATTACGAGGAAAGGATCGCTGTGGTAGGAAGCGGTCCGGCAGGGCTGACTGCTGCGCACGACCTGGCCCTGCTGGGTTACGGGGTTACAGTCTTTGAGGCCGAGGACGAACTGGGGGGCATGATGACCAGGGGGATTCCCGGATACAGACTTCCCCTGGAGGTGGTGCGCAAGGAAATAGAACGAATCCTTTCCCTGGGTGTTGAAGCCAGGACGAGTCAGGTACTGGGCCGGGACTTCACCCTGCATGACCTGCGCGAAGAGTATCAGGCTGTTTTTCTGGCCATGGGCAGCGAAAAGAGCTTCTGCCCGGACTGCAGAGGGGTTGATCTGTCCGGAGTGCTCACTGCTGTTGATTTTCTAAAGGATATAAGCCGCGGTGAAAGGCCTGATCCCGGGGAAAAGGTGGTGGTCATCGGAGGCGGGCACACAGCCATTGACGTGGCCAGGACCTGTCTCAGGCTGGGTGCCGGAGAAGTTAGCGTAGTCTACCGCCGGACCATTGATGAGATGCCCGCGGGTATGGACCAAGTTGAGGAGGCCCAGGAAGAAGGTGTGGCTTTCAGGTTCGTGACAGCTCCTGTAGAGTTTCTGGGCGTGAAAACCGTGGAGAAGATGCGCTGCGTGAAGATGAAGGTGGACAAGTCCTGCAAAGGAAAAGGTTCTCTTGTCTGCGTTGAAGGCTCGGAGTTCGATATCAAGGTGGATTCCATCATCCTGGCTACCGGCTACGGTCCCAGGACCGAGCCAGTGCAGGAACTCTTTGACAGCCTGGACGGCAAGGTGGAGATCAAGGATGGTTCAGGAGCCACCAATATGGCCGGAGTCTTTGTGGGCGGAGATTTCCTCAGCGGGCCGACCTCAGTGGTCCAGGCCATCGCCTCGGGCAGAACAGGAGCCGACTCCATCCACCGCTATCTTAGAAGCCTGGCCCCGGTGGACACTCCGGAGCCGGTGGTCCTGGATGACCTGGATGATCAGGTGGCTGCCCTGGTGCCCAGGGCACAACGCAGAAAAATACCTGCCCTTCCGGTGGAAGAGAGGATAAAGAATTTTGAAGAAGTGGAACTGGGCTATACCCTGGAGGAGGCCAGGGCAGAAGCGGGACGCTGCCTGAACTGCAGTGCCGGAGCAGTGGTTTCCTATGAGTGCGCGTCATGTCTGAACTGCGTTCTGGTCTGCCCCTATGAGGTGCCCAGGCCGGGGGCTGAAAGGGCTGAGATCGACATCAGCCAGTGTCAGGCCTGCGGGATCTGTGCGGGACAGTGTCCGGCCGCAGCCATTGATCTTGGCCTGGACCCCAGGGAGAAACACCGTGAAATACTCAGAGAGGTACTGGACCGGGCAGGCCGGGAGGCACCCGGAGCCTTTGTTCTGCAGTTCATGTGTGATTTCAGACAATCACGGGTCCCCCCTTCTGAGTCTGGAAAAGCTGTATACCAGGTATTCAGACCGGGTCTTGGGCGCATGGACGTATATGAACTTCTGGCTCCGTTTCAAGCCGGCGCTGCTGCGGTTCAGGTGGCAGCCTGCAGGGATCAGGACTGCAAGTTCAAGGACTGCGCCGGATGGGTCCGGAAAAACGTGAAAAGGGCGGCCAGGGTCATGGATGACCTGGGTCTGGATCCCGGGCAGCTGAGTATTGTTCAGGAATAAAATCCACATCCAAATTACCAACTCAAGGCAGGTGAACATATGATGGTTGCTGAAGCAAAGCCTCTGGCTGAAATTCAGGGCATGATCCAGGGATACAGAAAGATACTTATTGCCGGATGCGGTACATGCGTGACAGTCTGTCTCAGCGGCGGTGCCCAGCAGGTGGAGATTCTGGCTGCTTCCCTGCGCACGGCAGGGAAGCAGCAGGGACTTGCATGGGAAATAAACGAAGAAACGCAGCTGCGCCAGTGTGATCCCATGTTTGTGCAGCAGATCAGGGACAGGACAGGGGAATACGATGCAGTCCTGTCCATGGCATGTGGGGCCGGAGTGCAGACCATGGCCGAGACTTTGGGCGATATTCCGGTTCTGCCGGCGCTTGATACCCTGTTTTTCGGCGGGGCTGACGGACAGGGAGGATTCGTGGAGCTGTGCGCTGCATGTGGACAATGCATACTTTCCCGCACAGGAGGGGTCTGTCCTGTGGCCAGATGCGCCAAGGGCCTGACCGATGGACCCTGCGGCGGGGCCCAGGCAGGAAAATGCGAGGTGGCCAAAGATACGCCCTGCGCGTGGCAGCTTATTTATGTCAGGCTGTTGAGACTGGGACAACTGCATCTTTTAAAGGAAAGCACTCCGCCCAAAGCCAGGCGGGTCCATCCGGCCAGACTGGTCAGGGAAGGATGACACAATCTGTCCGGCATTAAGCCACAGATTCAATCACAGGAGATAGATGTTATGGGATTTAAAGAAGCAGTAGAGTCTGAAAAATTTCTGGTCACCGCCGAGGTCGGGCCGGGCAAGGGCACAGAAATACAAGGATTACTGGAGGATGCCGAGCTGCTCAAGGACAGGGTGGACGCCATTAATGTCACTGACCTGCAAAGTTCGGTAATGCGCCTGGGATCCCTGGCTGTAAGTCACATCCTTGCTGACAAAGGCATTGAGCCGGTGTACCAGCTGACCTGCAGGGATCGCAACAGGCTGGCCCTGCAGTCTGATCTTTTAAGCGCCTGGGTCCTGGGAATCAAGAACGTCCTGGCCCTTACCGGGGACCATCCGGTGCTGGGGGATCACCCCGAGGCCATGCCCGTATTTGACCTGGACTCGGTAAGTCTGCTTCAGACCATCAAAACCATGAACAGCGGCCATGACCTGGCCGGTAATGAGTTTAACGGGGCTCCTGATTTTTTCCCCGGGGCAGTGGTCAACCCCGGGGCTGATGCCGGAGCCGGCCTGGAGATGCAGATCATAAAGCTGGAAAAGAAGATCGAGGCCGGGGCCCGGTTCATCCAGACCCAGGGAGTATTCGATCTGAACAGTTTTGAAAAGTTCATGAAGAGGGTGGAGGGCTTCAAGGTTCCTGTCCTGGGGGGGGTGATCATGCTCAAGTCAGCGGGAATGGCCAGGTTCATGAACAGCAAAGTGGCCGGAATTTCAGTTCCCGAAGCCCAGATCAAAGCCATGGCCGAGACCAAGGACAAGGTCAGGACCAGCGTGGAGATCGCATCCGGACTGGTCAGGGGCATGAAGGACATGTGCCGGGGCGTGCATATCATGGCCATTGGCTGGGAGAAGAAGGTCCCCATGGTCCTGGAGGAAGCCGGATTGAAGTAGACCGATGCCGGATACCAGACTCCGGTGGTCAGATATCTGAAGATGGAAGGAGAAAAAAAGAGCATTGTCCGCTGTAAAAGGTAGAGTCATGATCAGGATTGCCATTATCGGAGCCGGGTCCGTGGGAACCGCAGTGGGTTACCTGCTGAGCAGAGGGGGGTACAGTGTTGCTGGCATAGGCAGCAGAAGCATTGAGTCCGCACGCAGGGCCGGGCAATTCATCGGCCAGGGTGAGGCATCCACTGACCTGGCACATGCAGCCGGGCAGGCGGACATAGTTTTTATTACCACTTCAGACGACGCCATTGAGCAGGTCTGCAAAGATATTGCCGCCCAAGGCGGATTCAGGCCGGGAAGCCTGGTGGTGCATACCAGCGGTGCCCTGTCCGTGGATATCCTGGACTCAGCCAGGCAGGCAGGGGCTGACACCGCTTCCATGCATCCGCTGCAGAGCCTGCCCAGTGTGGAGGATGCAATCAGGAACATGCCCGGGTCCTGGTTCTGCCTGGAAGGAGGCCCTGAAGCCCTGGAAAAGTTAAGGGAAATGCTCAAGGTCTTTCAGGGCCGGGAACTGGTCATCCAGCCGGGGGGCAAACCCCTGTATCACGCCGGTGCAGCGGCTGTTTCCAATTTCCTGGTGGCCACCATCGGCTTCGGCCTGGAACTGCACCAGGCAGCAGGCATAAGCAGGCAGGATTCTCTCAGGGCGCTTCTGCCTCTTATCCAGGGAACGCTCAAGAATATCGAACATCTGGGCATACCTGAAGCCCTCACCGGGCCCATTGCCCGCGGCGACGAACACACCGTGGAGGATCATCTCATCTCCATTGCCCGGGAAAAACCTGAGCTGCTGGGGCTTTACTGCCGGCTGGGAAAATACACTGCTGGCCTGGCTCTGGAAAAAGGCACCCTGAAAAAGGACTTCGCCCAAAGAATCCTTGGTTTGCTGGACCGATACGGTTCATCGGGCTCAAGTATATATGTTCCAGACAGGTAATCAATCCTGGAAAAGGCTAAGGTAGTGGCCATAGCCCTCCTTCAGCATTTCCTCCCTGGGTATGAATCGCAGTGCAGCCGAATTGATACAGTATCTGAGTCCGTCTGGACCAGGCCCGTCCGGGAATACGTGTCCCAGATGCGAGTCTGCGTATCTGGAACGGACCTCGGTGCGGCTCATGAACAGAGAGCGGTCCTCGCGGGTGACTATGAATTGATGGTCAATGGGATGGGTAAAGCTCGGCCAGCCTGTACCGGAATCGAACTTGTCCCTGGAAGAAAAAAGGGGTTCTCCTGAGACCACATCCACGTATATGCCTTCTTCTTTGTGATCCCAGTATGCATTGTTGAATGCCGGTTCTGTGCCGTCTTTCCGGGTGACCCTGAACTGCATGGGAGTCAGCCTCTTGAGCAGCTCTTCCCGGCCCGGCCTGACAAAAGAGGACCAGTCCTGTGCCACGTTCTTTTTCCCCAGCCCTTCTTCAGAGATCTGACTTCCGACGTCAGACATCCGAATGCTGCTCTCTGACTTCTGATCAATTATCTCTGTGGTCTGGTTTTCGGCTTTATAGCTCTGGCCTGCCTTCCTGTCTTTCCAGTGCTGATCAATAAACTGCTCCCGTCCGGAAAGATAAGCATAGGTCCTGTAGTGCCCGGGATTCTTCTTATGGTAGTTCTGGTGCTCTTCCTCGGCCGGGTAAAAGTTCAGCAGAGGCTCGATGGCTGTAGCTACTGGATGGTTAAATATGCCCGAGTCATCCAGGTTGTCCCTGGATATCTCGGCGATTTCTTTTTCCTCCCGGTTCCGGTAATAAATGGCGGAAGTGTACTGCGGTCCGCGATCAGCAAAGGACCCGTACTGGTCCGTGGGGTCGATCATTTTCCAGAAGGCATCCACCAGCCGGCCATAGCTTACCACCTGTGGATCGTAGATCACTTTTACCGCCTCCCTGTGTCCGGTCCGTCCGGTGGAGACCATGGCATATTCGGCATTTTCCTCATGTCCCCCGCTGTATCCGGAGATAACCTTCAGGACTCCAGGGATCTTTTCCATCCCGGCCTCCATGCACCAGAAGCAACCCCCGGCAAAATATGCTTCAGCCGGAGAAGAATTATTCTGCGCTCTCACATCCTGTACATGGGCAAGGCCAAGCATCAGCATCATGGCAAGGGCTGCCATTTCATCCACCATATGTTTTCCCTTCCTGTATGTTTTCGGCAGATTAAAAACTGCTTTGAAATTAAATAATAATTACTATTTGTATTAAGTCCTGAATGTTTCATGGCAAGACACGAATTTGATAAAATAAAAAAAGCAGTTGACTCATGAAACAAATTATGAAAATAGTATTATTATTAAGATGTTA
>PUMA01000079.1 GCA_003551155.1 Desulfonatronospira sp. | reverse complement strand
TTCTGGGACGAGTTTTGAAAAAAAATTGATTTGCCATTGCGTGTACTGATATAATAAGCATCATGACCGATATCTATTCTGGGGCGGAGATCGTAGAAAGGATCAAAACCATTGACGCGCAGATCGAGTTGACCGAGCAAGCGCAGCAGTTCTCACTGGATACCGGTCAAGGGAGACAGTCTGTGCAACGCGCCCGGCTGGAGTCGTTGTACCGCTCTCGCGATTATTGGTTGCGTAAGTTAGCGAGCATGGACCCCGGCGGTCTGACATCGATCGATTACCGGAGGCATGGCTGATGACAGTACGGCAACGGATCGCGCAATTTTTAGGTATGAATATTGAGCCGATGCGGAGAGAATCGCTGCAGCAACGGTCATCGACATTTGGCGGATCCAAAACTCGGAGCCAGTTATCCTGGTATCATCATGGCGATATCGATTATGTGCGGATCCGGGAGCAATCCCGATCAGCGTGGATCGATTCAGTCCAGGTCCGCGCGATTGTTAACCGGATCGTAGAGTCTGCAGTTAATACCGGTTTGTACCCGGAGCCAAAACCAATTTATGAGTTTGTTGCGCCAGAGATGGATGCCGAAGATCGTTCCGACTGGGAGCGTTCCGTGTGGCACCGGTTTGATTTGTGGGCGCGTAGCACAGATGCCAGCGCTGACAAAAGCATGACATTCTATAAACTACAGCAAGAAGCGATGATCCGAAAGCTAATTGATGGCGAAGTGTTAATTATCATCCGGTATTTGCAGGATACCGATCGGATCAACCCGGTTGCTATGCAGATTTTGGACCCGGATCAGCTTGCTACACCATTTGAGGGTTCCGCGGCATCAGAAGCGGAAGCGCGCGGCAACCATATTTATGACGGTATCGAGTGCGACCAGTTTGGCGCGCCGGTTGCTTACCACATCAAAGATTCCGTGACTAACCGATTCACACGTATACCGGTCCGCGGTCCCGAAACCGGACGGTTGTTTGTGTTGCACACAACTACGCCGGCGTTTCCCGGTGATAAGCGGGGAGCCAGCATATTATCTCCCGTGCTGCATGAGCTATCAAAAATCACTGATTACAGCGTTGCGGAGATCCAGGCTGCGGTTGTTAACGCAAGTATTGCAGCGTGGGTTGAGCCATCCGCAGATCAAGATTCGAGCCGACCGTTGTCCGGGGTCCAGCGCCGGGATATGGCGACATCAAACATTGCACAACAGCCGGATCCTCCGACGATGGGAGAGATTCGCAACGCTGGCGTGTTTGTTCAAAACCTGAAGGCGGGCGAAAAGCTGCACAGCTACGATACCCGCCGCCCGAACGTCAATTTTGATTCGTTTCTGAGTGCAGTTATGAAACATATTGCAGCATCGTTATCGATACCGGTGGAAGTGCTGCAGATGACATTCAATCAAAATTACAGCGCCAGCCGTGCATCATTGCTGCTGTTTTGGAACGCGGTCAAGACCTGGCGTGCAGATCTGGAGTCATGGTTGCTGAATCCGATATATCAACAGTGGCTGCAAGAAGAGATTAACGCCGGCAATATTGCGGCGCCAGGGTTCGGGTCCGTTACCGGGCGACGAGCCTGGAGTCGGTCAAACTGGATCGGGATTAATCACCCGAGCATTGACCCGCTCAAAGAAGCAAACGCAGCAACCGTGCGGATCCGAGAAGGACTGACAACCCGTGACCGGGAGGCTGCAGCTTACAACGGCACGGATTTTGACGACAACGTTAATGAGCTGATCGTTGAAAACCGGCAGTTAGCGGAGGCTACGTGGGATTTGGATCTATCAGAGATGATAGAGGAGATTGATGATGATGATCAGCGAGATTGATAAAAGCGGGCAAGGCATGGAACATATTGGGTTAATTACCGCAGTAAGCGTTGCAGTCATTAGCTTGGCCACGTTTTTAATCAGTCGGGCTAAGGATGCAGAAGAGCGCGGGATGCAGAAACAACGGATTATTGATTTGGAGCGGCGGCAAGATTCGATCGAGCTGAAAATTGACCGCATATTTGATAAGCTGGAGCAGATCCACAAGTCTATCTCCGGCGGATCGTGTAAGGAGTAATTGAGATGATACAGATCGCAATGGATGGAATGATCGGCTGGGATGTGTTAGCAAAAGACATCCGTGAAAAATTGCGCGGCGCTGATGATGACGTTGAGATTTTAATCAACAGTCCTGGCGGAGTTGTAACCGAGGGAATCGCGATTTTCAACGCGATTCGGGATCATCGGCGGAAAGAAAAAGGGACGGTCACCGCGCGAGTTGTTGGTATGGCCGCAAGTATGGCAACATACATTCCGATGGCGGCCGACCGCGTTGAAATAGAAGACAACGCAGTTTGGATGATCCACAACCCATGGGGGTTTGCTATCGGTGACCACAATGATATGGCCAAGCAAGCGGAGATTCTGGATGGTCTGGCGCGCATCCTGGCGCAAGCGTATCAGCGCAAGACCGGCAAAGACATGGAAGAGATTCGAGCGATGATGGACGAAGAAGTGTATATGTACGGATCCGATATCGTCGAAGCCGGTTTTGCCGATGATGTGGTTCCGGCGGGGGAGGGCGCGGAAGATAAAGAGCAGGCAGTTGCATTGGCAAGCGCAAAGATCGCGGAAGTCAAAGAACGGTTGCGCCAGCTCGGGGAAGACGCAGAAGATCGGGACCAGTTAGTCGCGATCGTAAGAGGGCAAGAAAAGAACGCGGTTGTTAACCGTGAGAGAGCCGCCAGCCAGGCGGAAAAAAAGACGGAGGGGAGAAAGATGAATATCGAAACTCTCAAAACAGAACACCCTGATGTGTTCGGCCAGGCTGTGGCACACGGGGTTAATCAGGAGCGAGCGCGCGTGAGCGAGCTGCGAGCCTATGTTGAGGCCGACGCAGATAACGCAAAAGTGCGCGAGGTGGTGGAAGATGCCATCGGATCCGGCAAAACCGCAAGCGAAGTGAACGCGCGGTTGCAGGTCGCGATCCGTGATGGTGGCAAGATCAAGGGAGAGAATCCTCCCGCAGTCGCAAGTGCACAGGAACACGGACCCGTGTTAAGCGAGGAAGAGCGTGCGCTTTGCAAAGCTATGGGAATCAGCGATGCCGATTACCTGGCAAGCAATAAGGAGGCGGAATAATGGCTATTACCGCAGAACGAACGTTTGAAACTGTTGCGCCGGTGGTACGGTTGCAGGGTCAATTGACTACTAATGCAACGTATTACAAAGGTCAGTTGGTTGTGTGGAACGCTGGACGTTTCGCCAATCCTACCAACGCAGCCAACCTGGTTCCCGCTGGCGTGTTGACTGGGTTTGGTTTTGACCCGACCGCAGGCGGAACGCAAGTTGTACCCGACGGACCCACGCCTGACGCAGAAGTCATTCGTGGCAAAGTTTGGGTTCCTTTTACCGGCGCGGCACAAACTGACGTTGGGTTGATTTTTTATCTCGCCGACAACGGCGATGTCACCAAAACTGCAGGCAATAAGACTTGGGGCGTGTTGTGTGTTGGATTTAAGTCTGGCTATGTGCTTCTTGATTTTGACAACCTGCAGGGTGCAGCGAGCTAAGGAGGGCATGAGTAATGCTTTTTAATACACGGATTTTAGAGAAGGGTTTGCTGGCGCAGTTTAACACTGCTTACAGCGCGATGATTCAGCAGCCTCATTTGGCCGCAAGCCAAGACCTTTATACCACGGTCCCCAGCTCGGCACATGCAGAGCGCTATGCTTGGTTGGGTGACGTCCCTCTCGTTAAAGAGTGGATCGGCGACAAGACCATTGGTGCCCTGAGGGATTACGATTATGAGATCAAAAACAAAGATTTTTATTCTGGTTTTTCGATCGATCGTAATGAGCTGGAAGATGAGCAGATCAGCGCCATCAATCCTCGAGTGCAGTCGCTTGCTGCTGCAGTAGCGCGTTGGCCATGGCAGTTGGTTGTTGATTTGATTATCAACGGCACAACCGGCCTGGCGTATGATGGCACGGCCTTTTTCGCCAACCGAGCAGCTCCCAATGACAACCTGATCACCGGATCCGGTTCAACGGTTGCTAATCTGCGAGCTGATCTGACTGAAGCGCGCGCCGCCATGATGCGCTTTACCAGTGATGCAGACCGGGCGATGGGGATCATGATGGACACTGTTGTTGTTCCCCCGGAGCTGGAAGTGCCTATGTTGGAGGCGATTCGCGGGCAGTCGATCATTGCAGTTGACGGGCAGGGCCAGGCGTTCAATCCTCACAATGGATTTATCCGCAACGTGATCACCTTCCCTGAGCTGTCCGATACCAACGACTGGTACGGATTTGCGACCGGGTTCCCGATCCGTCCGTTCATCTTCCAACAGCGCTCTGCGATTCGTCCCGTGTTGGACGATACGCAAGAGGCGCGCAACCGCAAGTTGGACTACAGCGTTGAGATGCGCGGTAATGCCGGCTACGGTTTCTACCAGATGGGAATCAAGGTGGTTAACACCTGATGACCCAAAACGTGCTGATCCTGGGTAACGGGATCAGCCGTTTGTCGTATGACCAAAAGATCCGGGAATATCCTGGAGAGATCTGGGGTTGCAACCGGGTCTTTTGGGAGTACGGCGATGTTTTAGCGCGTATCGCTGGCCATCGGGATGCGATGGAAGAGGCGGCGCGCTACAGATCGGAACATGGCTATCAGTATCAAATATACGGCGGTCATTTGAGTAAGCGTTGCAACGCCAGAACATTTACTGTTGCGCCGGAATGGATAACCGATACCGGCACGACAATGGTTGC
>PUMA01000179.1 GCA_003551155.1 Desulfonatronospira sp. | reverse complement strand
TTAAGTCATTGGGAGTCTTGAGCCAGGGCCTAGAGCTCAAAAACATGGTTCTTGGACGTTTGATTTGGAATCATACCTTACAGTTGCAGAATTTCTTGGAAAGCAAAATGCCGGATGCACAGAAGTTCAATCTGAATCGCCTGCATGCTCTAAGGGGGTGTGTGCAGTCCGCAGTGGATTTTTCCTGTTCAGTCCAGCCATGTTCTGCTTCAAGAGTCTGTTGGCCCTTTTAAGACAGGATGCGAGTATGTGGTGCAATTCCGGGTCAAATATTCTGTGCAGGCTGTAAGCTGGAACCGGCCTGAATCCCCTGGACAGCTTGTGCTCCCCTCCCATGCCGGGGTCGAATGTCCGGATATGGTTTTGAATAGCCCAGTCTATGGGTTCGTAATAGCAAAGGCTGAAGTGCAGAAAAGGAACGCTTTCCATCCCGCCCCAGTACCTGCCGAACAGCCTGTCTTTCTTGTAGAGCAGCATGGACATGCCCAGGGGCTCTTTGTGTTTCCGTCCGAATGCTGCAAAGAGCAGGGTGTTTTTTTTCAGCTTCCGGGTCAGTCCCAGGAAGAAGTCCCGGTTCAGGAATCTGCAGCTCCAGGGGAAATATCTCTGGTTGGTGTGTACGTAGTAGTTGTACATCCAATGAAGATGCTCCTGGCGGATATCCTCACCACTGAATACTTGGACTTTTATCCCCTGAAGTGCAAGGTGGTTGCGCTCTTTTCTGATATTTTTGCGCCTGTCGGATCTGAATCCGGCCAGGAAGGCATCAAAATTCTCATAATCATGATTTTCCCAGATGAAGCCCGGATGTATCCAGGGTGCAAATCCTCCTGCCCGTAATGTTTTACTCCATGAGGGATCCAGGAAATGATAATGAATACCCGAGAGGTTATTTCTGCGGCAGAATTTTTCAATCTCTTCCTGCATGAGATGCACAAGACGGGCCTGGTCCTGATCCCGGCGTATCAAAAAGCGGTACGCCCTTAAGGGAGTAAGAGGGCTCATACCCACCAGCTTGGGATAGTAGGGCCGGTTCAGGCGCTCTGCAAGACGGGCAAGATCCTGATCAAAGACAAACTCTCCCTGGCTGTTAAATTTAATGTACAGGGGTGCAGCCGCCACCAGCTGCCTGCAGCTGTAGACTGCAAGGTGACAGGGCTGCCAGCCGGCAGCAGGGGAGACTGATCCGGATTCCTCCAGCAGGTGCAGCCAATCCCAGCCCAGGAATGGCGTGTCCAGTTCCCGCGCAAGGCGTTCCCATTCTGATCTGCTTATGCCCAGCATGGAGTCATGCCAGACAAAAGAGCAGCCGCTGCTGCACATCCCTGCCTTGCCTGTCATGAATACAGCATAAACCGCATGGCCCTGTTTTGCCAAGCCCGGGGAAAGTGGACAGGTTGATAAGATGTTTTCATCCGGAAACAAAGACCCAGGGCGGTGATTTTTTGCTTATAAATTCAGGTACAGACCTTTTGCAGAGAATTCCTCAGAGCCTGGTGTAAAGTCTCCAGGTCTGTTCCGCGAAATAGCCGATGAGTACGGGAAAAATAAGGCTGGCTGCCATGCGGCACAGGGCGAATTTCCAGCCCATGATGGGCGCCTCGAAGATAAGCAGCCGGTGAAAACCGAGCAGGGCCCAGGAGGAAAGAAAGGCCACCAGAGGACCAACACCTGCGCCGGCTTTGAGCAGCACGGCCATGATGGGGAAAAGGACGAAAGGTCCGCCCGGCATGACCGCCCCGGCCAGGGTGCCCAGCAATAATCCCTGCAGCCCGGAGTCCCGGCCCAAGATCCGGGCCAGGAAATCCCGGGGCAGGATCTGCTCCATCATTCCGGCCAGAATAAAGGCCACCACCAGGATGGGCAAAAGCTTCCAGAGCATGCCCAGACCCTGCACCAGTCCGTCATGGGCGAGCTGGGGGTCCTTCCGGAAAGCGATGAAACTGACGATCAGACACAGAAAAAGAATAAAAACAAAGGTTCCCTTCATGGATCATTCCCGAAAGGTCAAAAGTCTGCATACAGTCCTGTGGATAATCTTACCTGAAGCATCCAGACCATGAATTGCAAGAAAAGATGCATTTGACAAGAGAGATTTTTTCAGCCTGGGTATTTAAGTGTTTCTTAATATAATTTGCTGATGCTTGATATCTTTTGGGCTGAATCCAGTTGCAGTCAGATAATCTTTTGTTGTATTTTATTGTAACTACACAGGAATACGGGAGCAGATTCCCACGGCCGGCAACGGTGGCCCGTTGAATCTTTGGCGCCGCGCCTGCCACGCTGAAAGCGTGGCTCAAATTTTCTTGTTTTTTTCTGACAGGGTTTGATGAGTGAGGCTTTAAAGAAATGGCCTGCTGCAGTTGACTGTGAAACGGCAGACCGAGTTTATGCCGGGCCGGGCGCAGTCTGGACACTGGGGGCGATCGTATGGGAACATGTCTGCAGTGCAATACCCGGAATGTTCTGATTTCCGACCGCATGGGGTTTTGCGCGGAGTGCATCCGCAGGGATTTTTCCGGGATATGGCCGCGGATCAAAAAAGTGCATGATGAGAGCAGGAAGCCTTACAACCTGCCTTTACAGGCCCCGCACACTCCCGGGGGAATCAGCTGCGGGCTCTGTATGCATGAGTGCCGGATGGGCGAGGGGGAAGCCGGCTACTGCGGCCTGAGAAAAGCCCGACAGGGAAGAATTGAGGGCGGAAGACCCCATGAGGGCAATCTCTCCTTCATGCACGATCCCCTGCCCACCAATTGTGTGGCTGACTTCGTCTGTCCCGGGGGAACAGGGCGGGGATATCCAGAATATGCATATATGCAGGGTCCTGAGCGAGGATACTGCAACCTGGCTGTATTCTACCGTGCCTGCGGGTTCAACTGCCTGTACTGCCAGAACCATCACTTCAAACTCTACACTGCTTCGCCCGGAAGGATCAGCTCAAAACAGCTGGCCGCTGCTGCAGACAGCCGCACCAGCTGCATCTGCTACTTCGGCGGAGATCCCGGTCCACAGATACTGCACGCCATAAAGACTTCCTCCCTGGCCAGAAAACAGGCCGGGGACAGAATCATGCGCATCTGCTGGGAGACCAACGGCTCGATGAATGCCGGGTTTCTGCGGCGGATGTATGATCTGTCCCTTGATTCCGGAGGGTGCATCAAATTTGATCTCAAGGCCTGGACTGAGTCCGTGCATTACGCCTTGTGCGGAGTCAGCAACCAGAGGACCCTGGAGAACTTCAGCATCCTGGCGGGATGGGCGGGTGCAAGGAAAAATCCGCCTTTGCTGATCGCAAGCACTCTGCTGGTCCCGGGGTACGTGGACCGGGAGGAGATAAGCGGACTGGCCAAATTCATATCCTCCCTGGATCCGGATATTCCCTATTCCCTGCTTGCATTCTATCCAAGCTTTGTGCTCAGGGATCTGCCGGTTACCGGCAGATCCCAGGCAGAGCGCTGCCTGGAGGCGGCCCGCAGGGCAGGATTAAAGCATGTGCATCTGGGCAACGAGCACCTGCTGAGGTAGAAAAGGCGTGATGAGCATGGGTATGGCTGCCGGGCCGGCCAGGGATATGCCGGATTCGCCTTTCAGGTAATCCGTGAAAAATGCTTTGTTGACAAGGCTGCCCCAGGCGCGCTTTAATCCCCGGGCATGTTTGAAACGTCAGGAAATTCTTCGCCTGTTCAAAGCAGATACAGCCGGGGAGTCGCTCTGGCCGTGGCCGGGGTGCTGGTACTCAGCTTCGATGCTCTGCTTATCCGTCTGGCCCTGGCCGACGCCTGGACGGTTCTTTTCTGGCGCGGCCTGTTCATAGGCCTCAGCCTGAGCCTGGTGCTTTATGCCGGCAGCGCCAGTTTTCTGCCCCGGGAGATCAAAAGACAGGGCCCTGCCGCTGTTGCCTCAGGCATCCTCTTCGGTCTGAGCAGTACCGGATTTGTTTTTTCCGTTGTCCATACCCATGTGGCCAACACAGTCCTGGTATTCAGTACCGCCCCCATATTCGCGGCCCTGTTCACCAGATTCATCCTCAGGGAAAGAATGCGCAGGGGCACATGGCCGGCTATAGGTGCGGTCATTGCCGGGGTGGCAGTGGTCTTTCAGGGATCACTGGCTGCAGGCAATCTGGCCGGAGACCTCATGGCCCTTTTTGCGGCCGTCATGGTGGGAGCCAACTTCACCCTGCTTCGCCGTCATCCCCGGATAAAAAGAACCCCGGTTGTGGCCCTGGGCGGTTTTATCGCCGCTGGACTGGCCTTTTTCTGGGCCTCTCCCCTGAGCCTGGAAATGCAGAGCTACCTGGTGCTGGCCCTGATGGGACTTGTCCAGATGCCCCTGGCTTCCATTCTTCTGGCCGTATCCACCCGGAGCCTTTCTTCTCCGGAAGTAAGCCTTATTCTCCTGCTGGAGGCCATATTGGGACCCCTGTGGGTCTGGCTCGTTCTGAAGGAAACCCCTCCTTCGGCCACCTTGGTGGGAGGGGTGATAATCATACTCACCCTGGCCCTTTATTTTCTGCCCTTTCTGCACAGGGACCATCATGCCAGACCGGGACACCGGGCATGAAACCACCAGGCAAGAGGCCTGGTAATTGATAATAATTGATTTCTTGACTGAGCACTTAGATAATACATATACAGCGCTCTTCCGGTCCAGGCATGCCTGGTTTTAATCCCATATGTTAGAGTAAGGAATTGATATGAAAAATAAGAGACGATCCGTGCTGGGCGATCCCCTGGACCGGGAATACGTTAACAATAAGGACAAACAAGAGCCTGAAGATGAAAAAACTGTAAAGCCCGAGTCCGGGCGTGCTTCCAGGGACCGCGGGCAGGAAGACCAGAGTTTTCGCGGCATGGATACAGGGCTGGGCCAGCCCGATCCAGAGCCCGGCCCTGCAGATGAAATGAGAGATGTTTCTTCTGAAGAAATAGAGGAACTGCGCCGGGAGCAGGACAGGCTCAGAAGGCGTTTCGAGGAAAAACTACTGGAACTTGAACAGACCGGGATCAGGCTGCCCAGGGTACTGTACAGAACTTTGCTGTGGACGGCGATCTTTCTGGCTGCCGTGCTGGGACTTTTTCTTATCAGCCACGGAGTCAGGTTTGCCGGGCAGGTTTCAGCTTTGGGCACACCCTGGAACGTGCTGGCCGTGTCCGGATTTGTTCTGTTTACCGGAGCGATCCTGGTGGTGGTGATCAAGCTTGCCGGCCGGTTTATGGCCTTCCGGAGCCTGGCCAGGGTAGATCTTAAAGCGCTTAACCTCCTGGCTGAAAGGCAGAGGTTTCGCTGGCTGGCCCGGCAGAAGAAGGACGAGGCAAGGGATGTGCTTACAGGATATCTCAAGGAATACAGGATCCAGGATACTGATGCGGAGCAGCTGGGCCTGGACAGGGAGGAACTGGCCAGAATTTATGCCTGCCGGCAGAGGCTTCTGGACAAGAGAGGCTATGTGGACTCCTCTGCCTGGCTCAGGGAGATGGATGAGACCTTTGTATACAGCCTGGACAGGGCAGCGCGCAAAAGGATCCGCAGCTACAGCAGGACAGTGGCCCTGGGTACCGCGGCCTCGCCCATCAGGTTCATCGATCAGATCATTGTCCTGTATGCTTCTCTCAGGCTCATAAGCGAGCTTCTGCAGATATATAACCTGCGCCCGGCCCTGGGTCAGAGCATGTTCATCCTGGCCAGGGCCATCATCCAGGCTTATCTGAGCGGCATAATCGGGGAGCAGGCCGAGGCCGGGGTGGAGACCTTCGGGGACTACTACCAGAGCATCTTCGGCGAAGTGTCCTTTGCCACAGGGGTCTCGGCTGCCACTGACGCGGCCCGTTTTGTCCTTCCCAAGGCCGGGGAGGGGGCTTTGAACGGATTTCTCATCTGGCGTCTGGGCCGCCAGGCCCAGAGGATGCTCAGGCCGTTGTAAACCTATAACAGGCCCTGTTCCCAGTTCCACAGGCCGGGGCGGTCCTTGAGGGCGATCTTTCCGGGCAGGGGTTCCTTGAGGTGCAGAAACAGGGAAAATCCTGCCCCGTGCAGTTCAGGCTCAAACTCCGTGAGATTGATCTCCCAGCCGGGAAAGATGTAGAAATTTTCATCGCGCCTGGCCGCCCAGAAGATTTCCTTTTTGGGGCTGACAAAGGGCAGAAAAGGCTTGGCCTCACTGGCAAAGGTCCTGGAGATGCAAACAGGCCATAGCCCCCGGATGACCAGGCCCACCGGAATGCAGGCTCCTCCCGCCAGATTCAAAAAATCCTCCCTGGAAAGCTCAGGACTAAGTACTGCCCCGGAAAAACCCATTTTCCGCAGCACATGCAGGGCCGCCGCATTGGCGATGTTGGCTGAAGGCCCGGCCCAGAGATTGAGCTTCTGCGGGGAGCTGAAAAACCCCACCTGCCAGGGGGAGCCCAGGACAAAGTTTCTGGCTCCTTTTCTGGTGAGGGTGTTGACCAGTTTTTGCCATTCATCCTCTTCTCTGGGCCAGATGACCGGTGGCAGAAAAAGCCAGCTGGAGCTAAGCGGACCAGGGATTCTGTTCCTCCGGGGATCCAGGCTCAGGTGAAGTCCCAGGGGAGTGCTTCTGCGGGGAGCAAAGCGAAAGACCTCCAGGTGCAACGGCCTGGCAGCTTTTTTCTTTGTCCGGCGGTTAGGCAGCTGATAAGCAAAATGGCTGGATCCTGGCCCGGTTTTGGATTCTGAAACCTGTCTGCTCAGATCCTGAATAAGCCTGGTCAGTTCGGGTTCCTGGCGGTCAATGAGAAAGACGGGCAGACCTGTCCTGCATCCCTGGGGCAGGTCGAAACGGCCCTTGGCTGGAACGCTTTTTCTGATCTTGATCAGTTTGTGTCCTACTTCGCCTTCCCGGCCGATGCGAACCAGGTCATGGGGCATGAGGGCCGAGGCAGGGGTGATGTAGCTTTTACCGGGACTGCCCTTGACCGTTCCCAGGTATCTTCCTGATCCCTGCACCCTGGATGGGTGCAGGGGCACGAAAGGCCTCTGGGGCAAAAAATTGTAGTGGGTGGTCTCCCGGCCCAGGGCCTGCTGCAGAAGCCCCAGGGCCTCTTTTCTGATCCCTGGATCTCCAGGGTTGTCCCGCAGCAGCCTGTACGCCGTGGTGGTGTAAAACACATAATGGGCCCCCTTTTTGCGGCCCTCGATCTTCCAGGCGGTCACCCGGGGCACGGTGAGCATGGTCCTGGCCAGTACATCCAGGCCCAGGTCCAGGCAGGAAAAATAACTGCCTGGTTCTTTCTTGTAATCGTATTTTCTGCGGCAGGGCTGCACGCAGCGCCCGCGCAGACCGCTTTTGCCTCCCAGGAAGCTGCTCCACCAGCAGCGTCCGGATACTCCGTAGCAAAGGGCTCCGTGTACGAAGACTTCCAGGTCAATTGGACTCTCGGCTGCCGTTTTCCTGATTTCATCTATGTCCAGCTCCCGGGGCAGAACAGCCCTGGAAACACCAAGGGCAGCCAGCTGTTCCTGTCCGGTCCGGGTGGTCAAAGCCCCGAGGGTGGACAGGTGCAGTTCGCTCTCAAGGCCTGCCTGCCGGGCAATGTCCACCATCCCAGGGTCGGAGAAAATGACCGCATCCGGTTTGACAAAGCGCTGCAGCCGGTCCAGGAGACGGCCGGCCTTGTCCGGCTCCCCCGGTTTTATAAGCGTGTTCAAGGCCACGTAGACCCGGACATTTCGATCCCGGGCCAGCTGTGTCAATGTCCCCAGACGGGACAGGGAGAAGTTGTCCGCTTCACTGCGGGCCGAGAAATGTTTGAGCCCGCAATATACTGCATCAGCCCCGGCGGCCAGGGCGGCCAGGAAAGAGGCCTCCTGTCCGGCCGGGGCCAGGATTTCGGGTTTGGTCATGTTTAGCGGTAAGTTAAAGGTTTCAGCTGAAAATTGTAGCCGCCATGCAGAATTTTGTCTTGTATTTTTTGGGGCTGTCCGAATTTTCGCAATTTGACCAGGCAGGTAATCGGCTATATAAATTCTAATCAATTGATTTTGTCTGCCAAGGAGGTTCAATGCCTTTGGACACATCCAGAGTACTGGATTCTGAACTCATCAGGAAATATCTTCCCCGGGGCAGGACAATCGAGGAGCTGGAGCAGGAGCTTGAGCCGGTGATCAAGCAGGAGCTCAAGGGCAGGATCAAGGCTCTGCTTAAGGAAAAAGACGCTGTCCTGGTAGCTCATTACTATGTATCTGCTGATTTGCAGGAACTGGCCGCCGAGACAGGCGGGTTTACCTCGGACTCCCTGGATATGGCCCGTTTCGGTCATGAACACCCGGCTTCCACCCTGGCGGTGGCCGGAGTGCGCTTCATGGGGGAGACGGCCAAGATCCTGAATCCGGAAAAAAAGGTGCTCATGCCCGATCTTGAAGCCACCTGTTCCCTGGACCTGGGCTGTCCGGCCGAAGATTTCGCCGCTTTTTGCGACGAACACCCGGACCGGACAGTGGTAGTTTACGCCAATACCAGTGCAGAGGTCAAAGCCCGCTCTGACTGGATGGTTACCTCGAGCATAGCTGAAAAGGTGGTTGCTCATCTGCACGAAAAAGGGAAAAAGATCCTCTGGGCCCCGGACAAGTATCTGGGTGATTATGTACAACGCAAAACCGGAGCGGACCTGCTTTCCTGGGACGGGGCATGCGTCGTGCACGAAGAGTTCAAGGCCCAGGCCTTAAAGGACATGCGTATTGAAGACCCTGAAGCGGGTGTCCTGGTGCACCCGGAATCCCCCCGCGGGATAATTGAACAGGCCGATTTTGTGGGTTCCACCACCCAGCTTATTCAGGCTGCCAGAGACCTGCCCCATAAGAAATTCATCGTGGCCACGGACCGCGGTATTTTTCACAGGATGCGCCAGGCAGCGCCGGGGAAGATTTTTATTCCGGCGCCCATTGCCGGAGAAACCGTGGATTGCATCGCCTGTGCCCACTGCCCCTGGATGGCCATGAATGGCCTGCAGAACCTGACCCGTGCCCTGGAGACCGGAGAAAACGAGATCCATGTTGACCCCCAGGTGGGCCGCCGGGCCAGGATAGCGGTGGAAAGGATGCTGGAATTCTCCCGCAGCCTGAGGAAGTAGGGATGCTTGACCCAAAAAGCCGGTAAGCATTCAGGACATCAGTTCTCGGACTGTAGCCGGCTCGGGAGCTTTCCCGGCCGGAACCATTTTATCTTTACATTCCGGGTCAAGCGCGCAATGTAAAGATATCTTCTGAATTCTTACGGGAATTAAGTATGCGCTTTGCTGTTTTCTCGGACATTCACGGCAATATGGAGGCCTTCAGGGAGGTCATCAGGGATATTTCTCAACGCAAGGTTCAAGAGTGCTTTTTTCTGGGAGATGCCATCAGCTACGGCCCTGAATCCGACCGCGCAGTAAAACTGCTGCAGAAACTGGGTGTTTCCTGTGTGCTGGGCAACCACGAA
This sequence comes from Desulfonatronospira sp., assembly GCA_003551155.1. GTDB lineage: Bacteria > Desulfobacterota > Desulfovibrionia > Desulfovibrionales > Desulfonatronovibrionaceae > Desulfonatronospira. Next base: position 9,884 of record PUMA01000179.1, on the reverse strand, counting down.
CTGGCTCTGCTTCAGAGCCATGCCAGGTATTATTTCAATCCCACTGCCCGCAGGCACTTTGACCAGGTTGAAACGCTCATTTCCGAAAAATCCAGAAAATTTATCTCCACTTGGCCCATGAGCCGACAGGTGCAGGGAATGCTCCTGGTGCACGGCTGTCCTCCGGACTCGGTAAACAGGTATATTTTTGAACTTGATGAGGGCGAGCTTGCCCGGGTGATGGATTCCATGGATTCTTCCGTGGCTTTTGTCGGCCATACCCATGCCCTGGAACTGATTGAATGCATTGATCAGGCGGTACTGCGCCAGGACCTGATCCAGGGGGATTATTTTCTGCAAGGAGAGAAGTCATTGATCAACGTGGGCAGCGTGGGTCAGCCCAGGGACGGCGACAACCGGGCCAAGTACGTCATCTGGGAGCCTGAAAAGCGGCTGCTGGAAGTGCGCTGCGTAAAGTACAACATTCAAAAAACTGTGGACGGCATTTTAAATCTGGGGTTTCCCGAATTCTATGCCTGTCGTTTGTGGTGAAGCATGCGCAGCATTGGAAAGTACAGACTGCTGGGCCTTCTGGGCCGGGGCGGGATGGCCAGTGTCTACAAGGTTTTTGATCCTGAATCCGGCAGGCTCATGGCCATGAAGGTTCTGAAGCCCGGCGAAATGCTTCAGGAACTGCTGGGAGTGCAGGAACTCCAACGACTTTTCCGGGCCGAGGCCCTGATCATGCAGCAGCTTGAAGGCGAACACCTGGCACAGATCCGGGACACAGGCGAGTATTGCGGCAGGCCTTATATACTGCAGGAATACCTGTGCATGAACCTGGGTTTTCTCATAGGCGAGTCAGCAGAGGCTGAACTTCCCAGCCGGCCCCTGTCTCCGCTTTTGGCCCTGGACTTTGCTTCCCAGATCCTGCATGGGCTGTACAGCATGCACCGGGCTCAAGTGGTGCACAGGGACATCAAGCCGGCAAATATCCTGCTGAACAAATCCAAGCAGGTGAAAATCATCGACTTCGGCCTGGCCAGGGTAAGAGAACACCCGCAAACAAGTACGAAGGGAGCCATCATCGGTTCTCCATACTATGCAGCCCCGGAACAGGAGGACAATCCTGAACAGGCTGATCACAGGGCTGATCTATACTCCCTGGGGGTGGTCCTGTATCGTATGGTCACGGGAAATCTTCCCGAGGTTCATGGTCTCAAGAGCCTGGAATCGGACCTGCTCGGACCGGACTGGAGCAGGTTTTTGAAAAAAGCCCTGGCTCCTGCCCCTGATCAGCGCTTTTCTGATGCCCGGGCCATGCTGGCCGCACTGGAAAAGCTGAAACAGGACTGGGAAACAAGAAGGGAGCAGGTCTGCAGTCTGCCCCGGGACAACAAGGCTGCCGGGCCTGTCAAAACTCTGACCCTGCGAACTACCCCCCTGCGCACAGGCAGGGAGTCCATAGTATTTAGAGGTCTTAACAGGCTGTTCCAGCCCGAGTCATATATTCAAAACAGACTGCATAAACTGGATTGCGGCATACTGGACGCCTCAACCTCGCTGGTGTGGTCCGGGGATGCATCCAGGGAGCAGTTAAACCTGGAGCAGGCCCGGGATTTCGCGGATTCCCTGAACAGGGACAAGGCGTTCACCAGCCCTGAACACAGGTGGCGGCTGCCCACGGTGGATGAACTGGTATCCCTGATGCAGCCCAGACGCAGCCTGGAGGACTTCTGCGCCCCGGCTTTGTGGCAGCTTGAGGGGCGTTCCTGGCTCTGGAGCGCTGATTTACAGACCAGAAGCACGGCCTGGATTGCAGACATGGAGCAGGGGGCGGTTTTGAGCCAGGACAGGCACTGCCTGTTTCATGTCCTGCCTGTGCGAAAGGCGGAAAAAAAGGAATTGAAGTCTGTAGTTTCTGCCTGAGTCTGGAAACAAATAGCTCCTTGCTATCCCGGGGCTGCTTTAGTACTCGTTTTTACATGGGCGTACCCTACAAATTCAACCGGCAGGAGCTGGCCGGGTCCCTGGGAGACCTGGGGGTGGTTCTCCCCTTGGGCATAGCCATGATCCTGGTCAACGGACTGCATCCCCTGGGTCTTTTTTTCTCGGTGGGCCTGTTTTACCTCCTTTCGGGCATGTATTACCGTATTCCGGTGCCGGTGGAGCCCATGAAGGTCATTGGCGCCTATGCCGTGGCCACTGGAATTACCGCCCAGGAGATCATGGCCTCGTCCCTGCTCATCGCTGTGCTGCTGCTGATCATCGCCCTCACCGGGGCCATGACCCTCATCGGCAGGTATACCCCCAGGGCGGTGGTCCGGGGTGTGCAGCTCTCCACCGGACTTCTGCTCATGGCCGAGGGCGTGCGCTTCATGATCGGGGCCTCCACTTTTCAAAAGATCCAGGAAGCAGCCGAGCCCTACCTGACGGTCCAGGACATTGGCCCTGTGCCCTTGGGATTGCTCCTGGGCATCGCCGGCGGGGTGATCACCCTGCTGCTGCTGGACAACAGAAAACTCCCTGCCGCTCTGGTAGTGGTCCTGGGAGGAATGCTCGTGGGCCTTCTGCTGGGCACCCGGGAAGGATTGTCCCAGCTTTCCATTGGTTTTAACCTGCCGGAATTTATGCCCTTTGGCTTTCCTTCCCAGGCGGATTTCACCTTTGCCCTGCTGGTCCTGGTTCTGCCTCAGCTGCCCATGACCCTGGGCAATGCGGTCATCGCCAACGTGGATCTTTCCCGGCAGTATTTTGGAGAGGCCGCGCGCAGGGCCACCTACAAGGCCAACTGCATTACCATGGCCCTGGCCAATTTTTTTTCCTTTTTCGTGGGCGGCATGCCTCTTTGTCACGGGGCCGGAGGTCTGGCCGCTCATTACCGCTTCGGAGCCAGGACGCCGGGCTCCAACGTGATTATCGGAGCCCTTTTTCTGGTGCTGGCCATTGTCCTCGGGGTGAATATCCTGGGCATCCTGTATCTAATCCCCATGGCCGTGCTGGGTGTGCTTCTGATTTTTGCCGGCGGTCAGCTGGCCATGACCATAATGGACCTGGACCAGCGCAAGGATTTTTTCGTAGTCTTTCCCATCGTGGGCATCACCCTGGCCACCAACCTGGCCGCCGGTTTCATTACCGGTATCCTTGTAGCTTATCTGCTTAAATCTGAAAGACTTTCCATATGAACAGATACAGGGTTGCCATAATCGGAGGCGGGCTGGCCGGATGCGAGGCGGCCCTTCAGCTGGCCCGGCAGGGGGTGGAAGCAACCATCTTCGAAATGAAGCCACACAAATTTTCCCCTGCCCATGAGAATCCCAGCCTGGGAGAGCTGGTCTGTTCCAATTCCTTTCGCTCCATGGAAACAACTTCCGGAGTGGGGCTTCTGCAGCAGGAGATGAGCAGGCTGGGCAGCCTGGTCATGGAGGCGGCCCTCAAACACCGGGTGCCTGCGGGTAAGGCCCTGGCCGTAGACCGGAAGAAATTTGCCGCGCACCTGACCAGAACTATAGAAGGACATGAACTTGTCCGGGTTGTCAGACAGGAGGTCCAGGATCTGGACGATCCTGTTCTTAAGGAGTCCGGTGCCGTAATCATCGCTGCCGGACCTCTGATCAGCGATCCCCTGGCCCAGAGCCTGTTCCGGATCATCGGGTCACAGGATCTTTATTTCTACGACGCCATCGCTCCCATAGTCAGCTCCGAGTCCATAGATTACAGCAAAGTTTTCTGGGGCTCCAGGTATAGGCCCGAAGACGACGACTATCTCAACTGCCCCATGAACCGGGATGAATACTACAGGTTTTACCACGAACTGGTCCGGGCTGAGAAAGTCCCGGCCAGGGATTTTGAAGAAGAGAAGCATTTCCAGGGTTGCATGCCCATTGAGGCCATGGCTGAGAAGGGTGAGCTGACCATGGCCTATGGCCCGCTCAAACCCGTGGGCCTGGTGGATCCAAAAACAGGGGAACAGGCCTTTGCCGTGGTGCAGCTGCGGGCCGAAAACCTGGAAAAGACCGCCTTCAATCTGGTAGGTTTTCAGACCAGGCTCAAATACGGGGAGCAGAAAAGGGTATTCCGGCTCATACCGGGGCTGGAATACGCGGAATTCCTTCGCCTGGGCAGCATGCACAGGAATACCTTTGTCAACGCCCCCCAGGTGCTCAGCGAAAACCTTGAGCTCAGGGCCAGGCCGGGTGTTTACCTGGCCGGGCAGATAAGCGGGGTGGAAGGGTACCTGGAATCAGCCGCCTGCGGTCTGTGGGTGGGGCTGCGCCTGGGACTGGAAGCAAAGGGGATCGAGCCTTCCAGGCCTCCAGGAGACACGGCCCTGGGGGCGCTCCTGAATCACCTGCAAAGCGATGCCGGGCATTTTCAACCCAGCAATATCCATTTCGGGCTCTTTCCGCCCCTGAAAATCAGGGCCAAAAAGCACAGGCGCAAGGAACTCCAGGCCCAGAGGGCCCGAAAGAGTTTTGAACACTGGATGAGGGAACTTAACCTGACTATCCCTGAATCCATTTGATCCATACTTTCCTGGATCGGGGGCCGTCGAACTCAGTAAAGAAAATTTTCTGCCACGTGCCCAGCGCGAGCCGGCCTTTTTCCACAACCACCTGTAGTGAGGGACCCATGAGACTTGTCTTGATGTGGGCGTCGCTGTTGCCTTCCGAGTGGTGGTAATCGCCTGATCTAGGAATGAGCCGCTCCAGGGTGACCATGATATCCCGGACCACGGAGGGGTCCGCACCTTCATTGATGGTAAGCCCGGCCGTGGTATGTGGACAGTACAGGGTAAGCACTCCGTTTTGCAGGTTTCTGGAGGAGAGGTACTCCTGCACCTCCCTGGTGATGTCCACGAACTGTTCTCTTCTTGCTGTCTTGACTGTTAATGAGTCCATGTCTTAATCTCCTGTGTAAGTTTTTGTTTTGAGGTTTAAGTGGAGCAATGAACCGGATTATACTTTGCTTCCACCATGAGCTGAGCAGGGATTTCGGACTTGCCGGACGCCTGGAATATGTACTGCAGAGAAGAGCTTCCATCAAGGATATTATCGAGGCGCACGGGTTGCCTCATACCGAGATAGGGTGTCTTCTGGCTGACACCAAAGAGATCGGTTTTGAGCATGTCCCGGACCCTGGAGAAGAGATTTCAGTGCTCCCGGTCCAGGCTCCCGTGAATGTGTCCAGACCGACACTGCTCAGGCCGGTATCCTATAATGAAGTCAAGTTCATTGTGGACGTTAATGCGGGAAAGCTGGCAATTCTTCTGCGCATGCTGGGCCAGGACACCCTCTGGAGCAACAGCTACAGGGACAGGGATGTAGCCGAGCTGGCGGCCAGAGAGCAGCGCATAGTCCTGTCCAAGGACCGGGGACTGCTGAAAAGAAAAACAATTATCCACGGCCGCCTGATTCGGGCCTCGGACCCGGACCAGCAGCTGCGCGAAGTGGTTGAACTTTACAGGCTGGACACTACATGCAGATTTGCCAGGTGCCTGCGGTGCAACAAAATACTCAATCCTGTTCCCAAGTCACAGATCCTGCACCGCCTGCAGCCCAAAACCAGAAAGTATTTTGATCATTTTGAGATCTGTCCGGGCTGCGGGCGCATCTACTGGAAGGGATCTCACTGGGAAAAGATGTGCACCAGGATAAGCAGGTTTGTCTGAGGGTCTGCCCTGGCGGGTGAATCTTTTTTATATCTTTTTCCAGGCCCCATAAAATCATTTGCAGGCACTCCGTGCATCCAGCCATGTCACTTCTAAACAAAAGCTTTTGACGGAATGATGCTGATGCTCTCAGGTCCTCAAATGACTGCCTTGCTCTTTATGCTTGTGTTCCAGTTCAAAAGTAGTTATACATCATTAACTGAATTAATTTTATTGAATTTTTCCATCCTTTGGATTCTATGCGAAAGGCAGTCAGGCCTTTCTCGCAGGCGTTCTCACTCTGTTGCTTGTGAAAAAATAAAACAAAACCGTGAGGTTCTGTAAATAATCAGAGACCGTTCGCGACCTTTGAGTGCAGTTGGCTGAATTCACTGGCCTGTACTGACAGGATCGCAAATTGCCCGCTGTATCCAGACCAGCTGTTTTTCAACCACCAGCGCAACATTTTCAGCTTAAATGATTGGCTCCTGCTGTATGACCATAAAATTTAAAGGAGATGTCATGGACAAGAAACACCCCTTGGAAGCGATGGACAGAGAGAAATTTCAGGAACTGGTTGTCAACAAGTGGAAGGGTTCGCTGAGCCTGACCGCTGCCATGATGCTGGCCTATTTCGGCTTCATCCTGGTTCTGGCATACGCCCCGCGGTTATTATCCGTTAAGATCGGGGAACACATGACTCTGGGCATTCCCATAGGTATCATGGTCATAGTCCTGGCCATTGTCCTGACCGGTATCTATGTGTTCTGGGCTAATTCTTCTTATGACAGGAAAGTTCAGGAGGTCCTGAAAAGCATGAGGAGGAAGTAATGGACATCGTTGATACCGCCATTGGTCAGCCCAGTGCCACTTCCATCACTTTTTTTCTTATCTTCATTATTGCTACCCTGACCATTACCTATTATGCGGCCAAAAAAAGCAAGTCCGCTTCTCAGTTCTACGCGGCAGGCAGGGGAGTGACCGGCATGCAGAACGGCCTGGCCCTGTCCGGCGACTACATGAGCGCTGCATCCTTTCTGGGTATTGCTGGTCTGGTATCCCTGCGGGGGTTTGACGGCCTGATCTATTCCATCGGCTTCCTGGTAGGCTGGCCCATTCTCATGTTTCTCATTGCCGAGCCCCTGCGCAATCTGGGAAAATTCACCTTTGTTGACGTACTTGCCTACAGGCTCTCCAAAAGGCCCATCCGTATTGCAGCCTCAGGCGGATCCCTCATGACGGTTTTCTTCTATCTTATTGCCCAGATGGTGGGCGCAGGCACCCTGATCATGATGATCTTCGGAATGCCCTATGAGCTGGCAGTGGTCATAGTGGGCATGGTCATGATCATGTACGTGCTCTTCGGAGGGATGATAGCCACCACCTGGGTTCAGATCATCAAGGCGGTCCTGCTTCTGAGCGGCGGGACCATCATGGTTCTTCTGATCATGATACATTTCGGATTCAGCTACGGGGAACTGTTCAGGCAGGCCTCTATGACTTACGGGGACAGGGTCCTGGAGCCCGGAGGACTGGTGGCCAGTCCCCTTGACGCAGTGTCCCTGGGAATAGCCCTGATGTTCGGAACCGCGGGTCTTCCGCACATCCTGATGCGTTTTTACACTGTAAGGGACGCCAAGACAGCCCGCAGATCGGTTTTTTACGCCACAGGCTTCATCGGCTTCTTTTATATCCTGACCTTCACCATTGGGTTCGGGGCCATGGTCATTGTGGGTCAGGAAGCTATTGCGGCAATGGATTCAGGAGGCAACATGGCTGCCATGCTCCTGGCCGAAGCCACAGGAGGAGCCGTATTCCTGGGTTTTATCGCTGCGGTGGCCTTTGCCACGATCCTGGCTGTAGTAGCCGGCCTGACCCTGGCCGGGGCCAGCACCCTTTCTCATGACCTGTATGCCGGGGTGTTCCGTTTCGGCCGCTCAACCGAAAAGGAAGAGGTCAAGGTAGCCAGAATTTCTACCCTGTCCCTGGGGGTCATGGCCATTGTTCTGGGGCTGGTCTTCCAGGGCCAGAACGTGGCCTTTATGGTGGGCCTGGCCTTTGCTGTGGCGGCCAGCGCCAATTTTCCCGCTTTGGTCCTGTCCATCCTCTGGAGGAATTATTCCACTTTTGGTGCTTGTTTGAGCATTGTTACCGGCACTGTACTGGCTGTAGGCCTGATCATCATCAGCCCCACGGTCTGGGTTGAGATCCTCAATAACCCGACAGCTATCTTTCCCCTGTCGAATCCGGCCATCATCTCTGTAGCCGGGGCCTTTGCAGCCGGATATATCGGTTCCAAGCTCAGACCGGATCCAGAGGCTTCCAGCAGGTACGAGGAACAAAAGGTCAGGAACTACCTGGGTGTTGGAGCTGAATGAACCAGGAGATTACTGACTTTCTGGCCGGGATATATCCCTTTTCCGGCCTTCCCGGCCAGGTGCTGGAAAAGGCCGGATCCCAGGCCAGTAAAGAGCAGATTCCCACAGGCAGAATCCTGGCCCTGGATCAACAGGGCCGGGAGGCCCTGTATATCCTTATGAAAGGCTCCGTGAACATCATGGACGGGGGCGAGGCCGCAGATACCCTGATTCCCGCGGACTTCTTCGGTCATGAAATATTTTTCTTCTCTTCTCCCATGGGAAAGTCGGCAGTGGCTGTTCAGGACAGCACCCTGATCATTCTTGAAAAAACCGATTTTCGCGTGATTCTAAGCCATGACCGTGCAAACAGGTATTTCAGGCGCAAGGCGGAAATATTCCGAAGCAGGATCCAGGACATTCAGCACTGGCGCAGTATCTCCCGGATGGATCCATATCTGCGTCTCACCCTGCAGGATGTAAAAGTCAGGGCACCGGTTTTCGTACAGGCAGAGGCCACCGTGTCCGAGGCAGCCAAGACCATGCTGCAGGAAAGAACCTCCACATGCCTGGTCAGGCAGGACAATGATATTCTGGGCATTGTTACCGAGAATGACATCCTCAGAAAGATTGTGGCCATGGATTTAGACCCCAAAGTCACTGCTGTGCGCCGGATCATGTGCAGTCCGCTGATCACGGTCAGATCCGATGATCTTTTGTTTCAGGCCTTTTCCCAAATGGTCCGCCGGGGTATCCGCAGGCTGGTGATCATGGACAGCCATACAGAAGCCAGGGGGATAATTGAAGAGCGGGACCTGCTTTCGGTGAGAGGAGAGAACCCGGTTTATCTTTCAAGAGAGATCTCCCGGGCCGGTGATTTTGGGACTTTGAAAAATATTTTCCAGAAGGCCCAGGAAATGGTGGTGCGTTCAGTGGCTGAAGGGATCGGTATTTTTCATGTGGGCCGGATGATAAGCGATATGCACGACCAGATAATGATCAGGGTGAATGACCTGATCCTGGCCGGGATGGAAGAACCCGCACCGGTTTCTTTCTGTATTGCGGCCCTGGGAAGTGAGGGCCGCAGGGAGCAATACCTGGCCACAGACCAGGATAACCTCCTTATACATGCCGAAACCGACCATGACCAGAGTCGGATTTTTTTTGAAAAATTTTCCGACAGATACATCCAGGCCCTGCTGGATCTGGGCTTTCCTCCGTGTCCCCATGAGGTCATGATCTCCAGCCCTGCCTGGCGCATGAGCATTGACCAGTGGCTGGACACTGTGGACGAGATGATTCACAGTGTGGATCTGGACGGCGTTCTCAAGGCTTCTCTTATGCTGGATATGCGCCCTGTGGTCGGTGACGGGGAACAGGCATGGACCCTGAAATCCTATCTTGTCAAGCAGCTGGGCAACAGTCCCTTTATGCTGAAGTATATGGCCAATGAGGCATTGCGATTCAAGCCACCCCTGGGTTTTTTCAGCCATCTGATCGTCGCCAGAAGCGGTAAGGAAAGGGGCAGGATTGATATAAAAAAAGGCGGGGTCTTCCCTGTTACCCAGGGAGTGAGGACCCTGGCTGCAGAGTACGGGATACTGGAACCCTCCACTGAAAAACGCATCCTGCGCCTGCAGGATGCAGGGGTGTTTTCAGCCGGTCTTGCCGCCGGAATCAGGGAGGCCTACGAATTCTTCCAGACCCTAAGGGTCAGGACCCAGGTAGAACAGGTCAAAAACGATATAAAACCAGACAATCTCATTGCCCCGGACAGACTTTCAGCCATGGAGCGGGACAGGCTCAAGGACTGCTTCAAGATGGTCATGGAGTTTCAGTCCCTGCTGAACAACAAGTACGGTCTGCGGCTGTTGACCTGATCCTTATTCAACAGTGCT
>PUMA01000107.1 GCA_003551155.1 Desulfonatronospira sp. | reverse complement strand
GGCATTACCCGGGAGAGAGTGCGACAGATAGAAGCCAGGCTGCTGGGCAAAATCAAAAGCCATATCCAGGAAAATGTGGATGATTTTTCCAGAGAGTGGATTGAAGATGCATAAGGATCTGCAGACAATAAGGGATCAGGCCAGGGTTATGGCGGGACAGTGTACCCTGGATTTCTATCGTCACTTTTCCAGGGAATACTCTTTATCCAGGGAAGTCTTTTTTAGTCACCCGCTGCTTCAGCGTTTGCGTGAAGATGTACTGCCCTTTATAAGCCAAGGGTCCGGCCACGGTATTGAACACAGCAAAAAGGTCAGTATAGACGCGGGAACCCTGGCCCTGATCGAGTCCAAGTTGTGGACTGACCTGCAGCAGGCCAGAAGGCTCTGTCTCTTGGCACAGATAGCCGGACTGCTGCATGATATAAGCAGACATGAAGAAAATCATGCCAGCAGGGGAGCCGAGCTTTCCCTGATTATCCTGAAAGATTATCCACTATCCGGCGAAGAGCAGAGAGATACTGCATTTGCAGTCAGGAATCATGAGGCCTTCAGGGATGTGTTACCTCCGGGCAATCAGAGGCAGGAGCTTTTAAGCGATGTTCTGTACGATGCGGACAAGTTCAGGTGGGGACCGGACAATTTTGTAACCACCCTCTGGGAAATATGTTCCTGTGAACAGTGGTCCATGGAGGAAATTGTAAACAGATTTCCTGTCGGGCTCGAACATATTCAGAAGATTCAGGAAACCTTCAGAACGCCTACCGGCCGTATCTACGGACCGGAATTCATCCACTGCGGATTAGAGATAGGAAGACAGGTATATCGCATTTTAAAGGCTCACCTTCGGGAGGCAGTGGAACAGTAATCCTTCCCCAGGGCTATTCATGCTGAAACAAATCCTTTTTTTTATGGTGGTCATAGCGGCATTATCTGCGTGCGCTTCCAAGCAGGACCTCCCCACATTCAAAGAGACAATTGATGAAAAAGGGAACGGGTCCGGCAACGGGATTGAATGGCGCCTGTCTCCTCAGGCCCAGGTAACCTATTATTTTTTGGAGGCCCTGGATCACATTGCTTCCAACGATTATGACAGGGCTGCCCTGGCTCTGGAAAAGGCTCTGGTAATTGCACCGGATCCAAGGCTGTACGTGGAGCTTGCCCTTGTTTACTGGAGACAGGACAAACCATCACAGGCTTTATCAACCCTGGACAAGGGCATTGATCGCTTTCCTCTGAATCCTGACCTGAATTTTTTGCTGGCAGAATTTTATCTGGGGCAGAACAAGAATGTGGAAGCAGTTCAAACCTTGGAGCAATACAAAGAAATGGTTCCGGATGATATCAGGGTTAATGAGGAACTGGCTTCACTTTACCTGGAGCTTCAGGATTATGCCCGTGCAGTGGATCTTTTGGAAGCAGTTCCTGGGGAACTAAGAACGCCCGAGATGTATTATTATCTGGGCCGGGCCACCAATGAACTGGGGGACAGCAAAAAGGCTGTTGAGTATCTGCAGAAAGCTGTCAGGCAAAGGCCGGGATTTCTGCAGGCCTGGGCTGAAAAGGCCTTTATCTTTGAACAAAAAAGAGACTATCTGCAGGCTGAAAGAACCTATCAGCAGCTTTTAAAGCTCGGAGAAAAAAATCCGGATCTGATTATGCGAATCGTGGAGCTCAATCTGCTTCTCAATGATCCTGACAGGGCCATGGACATGCTTGCAATAGGCCCGGAACATGTTTATTTTCAGCTGGATGCGTTGCAGCATTTTGTCCGGAACGGATTTTATCAGCACGCCCGGGTTGTATTGGAAAACATTCTGCAGAGGGCGGATTATCCGCACATTGTTTATTTTTATCTGGCCCTGATAGCATATGAAAGTGATGATGACCAGGACAAGGCCTTGTATTATCTGAATGAAATTCCAGAGGATGACTATTATTACCTGCAGGCCATATCTTTCAAGCTGCGGATTTATTTTCAGCAGGAAAGATACATGCGGGCTCTGAATCTGGCCAGGGAAGGACAGGATTTATATCCGGAAGAGAGCAGGATGTATTTTTTTGAGGCAATCATTCTGGAGACACTGGAGAAACTGGAGCAGGCCCTGGAAGTTCTGGACCGCGCCCTGGACAAATGGCCAGGCAATACAGATCTGCTGTTCCGCAAAGGCGTTGTTCTGGACAAGATGGACCGTAAGGACGAGTGTATCCAGGTCATGGAGGAAATAATCCTTATTGACCAGGACCATCACGAAGCCCTTAACTATGTGGGCTACACTCTGGCCGAACAGAACAGAGATCTGGAAAGGGCGCTGATCCTTATCAAGAGAGCGCTCAAGCTGGACCCGGGCAACGGGTATTATATTGATTCTTTGGCCTGGGTGTATTATCAGCAGGGCGAGTATTCCATGGCCTGGCATGAGATCAGGCGGGCAGTGGATTATGTGGACAATGATCCGGTTATCTGGGAGCACTACGGGGATATTGCCAAGGCCCTGAGCAAACTCGACAAAGCCCTGCATGGATATGAGCTGGCCCTGAAGCTCGATTCGGAAAACCAGCAGCGTCTCCGGGAGCAGGTGGACAAAATAAGAAGCATGCTTAAGAATCCTTCCAGAGCAGCAGTCCCATGAAAATCCTAGTACCACTTTTCTGTCTTTTCTTGAGCCTGGTGACGGGTATCGTTTCCTGTGCTCCCAAACAGGTTCCTGTGAAACGTCCTCCTGAAGTTGTATGGAATGATTTCTGGGCTAAAAGTTCCAGTTTTACCAATAAACAGGGGTTCATGATTCAGACCAGTGTGAACTACACCGCTGCCGACCAGAGAAATCGGATGCTGGCAAACATCTGGGGGCTTGTTGACTATCCTGTGCGCATGGACCTGTCCACCGGATTCGGGCACACCTTTGGCATATGGATGGAGGATCATCTAAGGTGGGAGGCATATTTTCCCGGAGAAAACGCCAGGTATGTCCATCATGACGGAAGCAGGGGTGCGACAATTCTAGGGTATCCCACCCCTTTGAACCTGCGTGAGACAGCCATGGTTCTTCTGGGATTCTTTGAAGGGCTTGTACCTGCTTATTACCAGCGGGTTGAATCCAGGAACCAGATGTGGAAGTATTACTTTGATGACCATCGGATCCAAAATCTGGTCCTGAATCAGGACGGGATCCTGCAGTCAGTTTCAGGAGATGGATGGCAGGTGGAGTTTAAAGGGCCGGAGAGGTACAATGGTGTTTTTTATTTTTCCCGTCTGGATATGCGGATCTCTCGGGACAAGGAAGCGGTTATCCGCATCAGATCAGTGGATTTGGACCGGGATTGGGAACGGGAACAACTGATACTGGATTTGCCTGGCGACACACGCACTATTTTTTTGTATTGACCAGAGGCCGTAAGCACAGAGTCTGATTTTTAACTGGATGTAAATCCACATGTTGCCTTGAGGACCGTCTAAACCGTAACTGTTTGAAAATGAACTATAAGTGTTTGTCGAGTTAAAATGTCAACCCTATGGAGTACATCATGGCCCAACAGGTACACATGGAAACGTGCACCCGCAATTACGAGTTGAATCCCTGGCAGCTTTTTGTCGTGACCTGGCGGCTGATTATCAGTGAGACAGCCTGGAACTTTGTCCGCTTTTTCCGGATCTGGGAAATTCGGCAGTTGCAGAAAAGGCTTGATCAGGAAAAGATCAGGCTTGCCAATGCTGTTTTAGAACGCCCGACAGGTCAGGACGGGCGACTGAGCCTAAAGGATCCTGATCTGGACCTTATCCTGGGACAGGTATCCTTTCTTGAAGAAGAGGCAGAGCATCTCAGAAAGGAGCTTCAGGCTAAACGCCGTACTTTTCTTGAAAAAAGGCGGGCCAAATACCTGGGTGAGTAAGGTTGCATGGAAAAACAGACCATTGTCTTTGGTGCGGATCACGCAGGTCTGGAGCTCAAGCAATATCTGATGGCTCACCTGGATCCTGAGTGGCGGAAAATGGATGTGGGAACCTCGGATAAAATCAGCTGCGACTATCCTGTTTACGCCCAAAGGCTCTGTAAAAAGGTCCTGGAACTTGACTGCCTGGGTGTTCTGATTTGTGGTTCAGGCGTGGGCATGTCCATTGCCGCCAACCGTTTTCGCGGAATCCGGGCCGCATTGTGCCTGAATGAGTACATGGCCAGGATGTCCAGGATGCATAACAAGGCCAATGTCCTGTGTCTGGGAGAAAGGATTGTGGGTACAGGCCTTGCTGTCAGCATACTGCAGTCTTTTTTGCAGGCTGACTTTGAAGGCGGAAGGCATGGGAAGAGATTGGAGCTTCTGGATGCTGTCCAGCCTGAGGCTACTGGGAATCCATGGGAAAATCCACCTTGATCTTGAACATATTCCTGGCTGGCAGGTTAAGAATCTGGACTCCTGTTCTCATGGTGATGTTCTTCAGAGATCTGCTGACCTCTTCTCTGGAAGGGCCGATATAGGTAAACCAGACATTATTTCTGTGATGGCGCAGGTAGTTATGGGTCACTCCCGGATGACGGTTGACCTCGTCCACGAATTCCTTGAGCTTGTCCACAGGCACTGAGGCCGCGCAAAGGGTGCTGTGCCAGCCCAGCTTGCGGGAATGAAAATTGGCCCCGATTCTTCTGATTACTCCTTTTTGCTTCATTGCCCGTACCCTGGCCAGAGTTTCCGCCTGGGTCAGGCCAACCATTCTGCCCACAACTGCGTAAGGTCTTTCTTCAATGGGAAAATCAGTCTGGATAATGTCCAGGATTTTTCTGTCCGTATCACTGAGTCCCGGTTGTTTTTCATC
>PUMA01000013.1 GCA_003551155.1 Desulfonatronospira sp. | reverse complement strand
ATTTCCTGTGCACATGCTGGAATCCTGGTAAAGTGCGGGCTTTAGTCCGCCTGTGAGCTCGCCCTGTTAAATGCCGCAAAGCGGCCCTGCTTCGCAGGATTTAACAGGGCAAGTTTTTGAGTCCTTTTGACAAAACCCCGGAGCTGGAAAGATATAGTATAATGCCATAACAATTCCACAGCATACGTCGAAGAGCCAAATTTTTTCCCGGATAAGTCACTCATTTTACTCGCTGTGCACCGGCTCTGCAGAATTGAAAGTCCGGTACAACAAAGGCATTAAAAATCAATTAGTTTCCATCCGGAAATTCTTTATTTCCGGATGGAAACTGCCGGTTTTCTTTCCGGAAACGAGGAGTTTTTTCTTTTAGCAGGGAAATCAAGCAATTATGAGGAGGCGTATCTTAATACGTTGACGAAGAATTGTGCACATTGACCTGTCTGCTTTTCAACAGGCAGGCGCAGCCAAAAGGAAAAAGAACCGTTTCCGGATGAAAACTAATTATCACGGCAGGCAAAAAAACGGTCCAGCCGGAAGCAGGCGATGGCAAAGATAATAAGGTGATCATCAGCTTTTAACACCGTGTCTCCGTCCGGGACGATCACCTCCTCGCCCCTGACTATGGTTCCGATGAGCAGGCCCTTGGGAAAGCCGGCCTCGGCGATCCTCTGGCCCACCACGCATGCCGACTCCGGCAGGACCACCTCCATGACTTCAGCGGCCTCATCCTTGATCAGGGACAGGGACACAACTAGTTCACGTCTTGTAAAACGCAGAATCTGGGCCGCAGTGATCAGGTGGGGGTTTATGGTTTCCTCCACTCCAATGGCTTCATAAACCGAGGCATAACCAATCCTGGTCAATTCGGAAATGATCTTGTGCACTCCCAGCTTTTGACCCATGACCGAAGCCACGAGGTTTGTGCGGTCATCCTCGGTGGCCGCAACCAGGATATCTGCCTCGGCAATTTCTTCTTCATTGAAATAGGAAAGTTCGGTACCATTGCCCTGCAGGACAATGGTTTTGTTCAGCTTCCTGTTGAGCTCCTCCGCTCGTTCAGCATCCTTTTCAATAATCTTCACCAGTAAGGAATGCTGTTTTTCGGATTCCAGGATGGAGGCCAGGGAAGAGCCGATGATCCCTCCCCCCAGAATTATCACCCGGTTTAACCGGGCTGCCTCGTGATGCAGCAGCTGACTTGCCTCGCGCATCACATCGGCTTTTCCAATGAGATACACCTTGTCCCCCATCTGGATTTTGTCCTTGCCTCCGGGAAGGATAAAATCGCCGTCAGGCCTCTTGATGCCCACCACAATACAGCCCTTGGGCAAAGGCAGATCTTTAAGCCTTTGATCGATAATCTCGGCTTCACCGGTTACCGTGGTGGCCACCATCATCGCCCTTCCCTTGGCAAAATGCTCCACTTCCACGGCTTCCGGAAAATGGATTGTCTTGGCTATCTCCTGGGCCACGGCCTTTTCCGGGCTGATGATCATGTCTATGCCGACCTGCTTATGGATCAGGCCACGAGTGTCCACGTCAATGCTTCCGGCGCTCTCAGGGTTGCGTACCCTGGCTACTGTGAAGTTCACCCCGATTTTCTTGGCTATCATGCAGGCGATTATGTTCACCTCATCAGATCCGGTAACGGCAATGAGCATTTCAGCATTCTTTATCTTGGCCTTATTCAGAATATCCAGGTTGGCGCCGTTGCCGTTGATGATCGCCACATCCAGGTCTTCTCCCAGCTGTTCGGATCTCTGCCGGTCTTTTTCTACAACCGCTATGCTCTGGTACTTGAGGGCCAGGTTATGGGCCAGTTCGCGGCCCACATCCCCGCCGCCTATAATTACGATATGCATACCAAATCTCCTTCCTGAGCGCTTATATTTTCAGCAGGCCAGGGTGTCAACGATGAGGATGGACTTTTATGCATCCTTTCTTTTAATCCTGCTGATCCTGCGATCCAGCCTTTCAGCCAGCAGGGGAGCCTTGCGGAACAGAAAAACCCCTATGGTGGCTGTGGCCACAATGTAGATGCCCAGGAAAACACGCAGGACCGGTTCGGCCAGGGCAGCGATGACCACGGAGAATTCTCCCCGCGGCACCAGGGAAAAGGCCGCCCGGATTGATCCTCTAAAAGAAAGACCGTATATCCTGCCGCCCCAGAAGCCAACAATAAGCTTGCCGGCAATGGCCCAGAGGACCAGGACAGTCAGAGCGACAGGAGAAATGATCCCCGTACCCAGGGTGATGGATGTGCCGAACCAGAAAAAGAAGAATGGCAGACTCAGGTCTTTGAGGGGAACGATCATTTTGCCCAGTTCCCTGGAGGTGCCTGTTTCCGAAAGTATTACCCCGGCCAGGAAGGCGCCCAGAAGCTTGGAGAGATCAAGGGCTTCAGCCAGGCCGGCAAAGATCAAAGCTATGGAAACAGCGAAAAGGGGCATGAATTCCCTGGTCATATATCTTTGAACAAATACGTCCAGCCTGCGGAACCCATAATAGGCCACCAGGATTGAGGCTGCGGTTATGAGCACCACCTTGATGAAAATCAGGGCAATGGCGCCTGGAGTGATTACTCCGTGCAGGGTCAGGCCCACCAGGAATGAGACCATGACCGGAGCTGCGAGATCCTCGAAAATCAGAAGTGCCAGCTTGAACTCCCCTTCCGGAGTGGTTGTCCGCTTGGTATCCTCCAGCATCTTGACCGTAATGGAGGAACTGGTTGCGTAGGCCACGCCGCCGATAATCAGCGCGGCCAGGATATCGAAGCCGAACAGATATGCCAGCAGGAAGCTGACGCCGAAGTTGAGCCCGATGTCCATGGCCCCGACCTTCCAGATGCGGCGCGAAATATTCATGAGCCGGGCCAGGGGGAAATGCAGCCCCAGAAGAAAAAAGAGCAGTACAATTCCTACCCGGGCGATCTGGTCCACTATATCCAGTTCACCCGGGGTAAATATACCGGCAAGGGCAACTCCCAGAATTATATAGGCCAGCAAAGAGGGAAATTTGATCCGCTGAAAGATATAGCTGACCAGAAAAAACAAAAGGAGCATCGCTCCACCAAGTAGAAACAGGTGCTCGGAATAATCCATGCAGACAGTCCTTTTTAAAGACAGTGTTCCTGGAATAAAAGGTTTGCTGTGCTTTGTTTTTTCTTACTGATTTTCCACCAAACTTCTGCAAATATCAAACAGTTTTCCCCGGGCTGCAGAATCGGGATGTGTCCACCGTTTTTTCTCCCTGTGCTGAAAAGAGTCGGCATGATCCGGCACTCTGATATTTCAGTTTTTTCAGTATTCATCGGCCATCTCTCATTTAAAGTGTTCTTTTATGGAGAAAAAAGAATTGATATTCTGGACAAAGTGAATTAATTTTAGTTATAATTAATAATTAATTTAACAGTTTAACCCTGCAAGGAGGCCAATATGTGGGTTTGGGTAGCCAGATGGATCAAGAAGGAAAGCAACCAGGAAGAGATAAGGGCTGACGCGAAAAAGGTCAGTGATCACTGGCGGGAAGTAGCCCTGGATGTCGGCTTTGATCCGGAAAAAAACGTCACTGTTGAAGAGGGTGACAGACAGATCAGAGTGGGAATCAGCGAGGAGATGGACATGGAGTTTCGGGAAGGCCCCGGGGGCTGGCGCTCCGATTGAACCGAATTCAAGGGCAGGTTTGAACATGAACCCAATCTACATTCCCGTCCTAAACGTTCCTTATGCAGCAGAGACAGATGGTCAGCTGAAGTTTATTTACTTCCAGTAAAACAGGCTTTTTACAAAGGAGGAAAAGAAGATGCCCAACCTGAATATAAAGGGTAAAGAAATTGAAGTGGATAAAGACGGATTTCTGGTCAACCCGGAGCAGTGGGATGAAGAAGTTGCCAGAGCCATACTGAAACATCTTGATGGTCCTGAGCTGGACAACGAAGCAATGGAAATATTGCAGTTTATGCGCAATTACTACAAAAAGTTCAGTGCGTTCCCCATCCTGAATGCGGTGTGCAAAAGAATTGACCAGCCAAGAGAGTGCGTGCAGGAAAAGTTTCTGGATCCCCTTATGGCGTGGAAGGCGGCCGGTTTGCCCAAGCCGGAGACCATTTATACTGAATCCCATGACGATGCCCACAAAGTATACAAGCTGATTTCGGCACAGTAATCCTCCTGCTTCAAAACAGGGCAATAATCTGAGGTTCAGAGGAGGAAAATCTCGTTTTAAAATGCAGGGAGGTTCGGACATGTGCCAGGGAAAAAGCACCTAGCACAAAGAGTACAGCATCACTGTTACAACTCATGATGATTAATGTTCACACTATGCTTACGTGATCAGGGACAGCCAGGACAAAGATAATAAAACTGGTGCTCATGGGCGTAGATACAGAGTAAGTTGCCCTGGAAAAAGCCAGGAAAAGGATCGGCTTCGAGACTGAGTGCGACCGTTAAAATCCTTTACCAGATGCGGCCGGCGTCTTAAAAGGATCTTCAGACGCAGGCCGCATTTTGATCTTCTGCCTGATCGCTTCTCTGCTGATGAAGAATCAGCTGCAGAAACTCTCAACAATCGGAACAAAGGAATAAGTAATGTCCATGTAGAAGACATGGCCCGCTCGATCATTGAACAGCAGGACCGGGAAATAGAATTGATGCAGAAATGGCTCAGTGAGTGGTTTTAACAGCACTGCATCAAAAAAGAAACGTGAATCATCCAGGTTTTTGCTGCTGGTATCAGCTGATGCCCGGGTCCTCCCACTCCCGCCAGCCCGAAAGCAGGGGGAAATACAGGCCCAGGCGGATGGGTCCGGGATTCATGGCCTGCATGAGCCTGGCATAGGTGCGCATGCGCTCCTGGTAGCGGAGCTGTTCCCGGTCCAGGAAGGACTGCACATCCGTGCCTTCATGCCGGCCGGTCTTGTAGTCGATGATCCAGCGGACCCCTTCTTCGTCAACAAAGGTGCGGTCCATGACCACGCTGACCACCCGGCCCTGATCCAGACCGCTCAGGGCATACTCGTTTTCGGCCTCTTGGTGCGGTCCCAGGATCCAGCGGCCCAGCCCATCCTTTAATGTATTTTCCAGGGCGCTCTGTACCAGGTCCGCACCTTTCTCAGCATCCTTTTCCGCCAGGCCCAGCTCCAGGAGCTGACGCACAAAAACCGGCCGCACCCGTGCAGGTTTATCCGTATCCCAATTGTTCAGACCCTCCCCGGCCAGGACCAGAAGCCAGCCGTGCACGCAGGTCCCCACGCTGCGCACCATTTCCCCGGACCAGTCAAACACGATATCCTCCGGTCCTGGCTCAAAATCTGGTCCGGGAAGCGGTTTAAAGCCTGCCGCCGGTTCTGGAGGATGCCATTCCGGGATCAGACGATAAAAAGTTTTTGGAACCCTGACAGCCAAAGGCAGTGCTTTTTCCTCTGCGGCCTCCCCGTCAGGTGCCCCCATATTTTCTGCCCCCCGGACGAATGCATCCTCCACAGCAGGCCACAGGGAAGCCAGAAGAGATCCGGCAGCGGGACTGCGCGGTTTATTTTCCCTGTCCAGGCCGGTATGCCCCAGGATGTGCAGTTCCTTTCTGGCCCGTGTGGCGGCCACGTACAGGAGCCTGCCGTCTTCATGCACGCTTTTTTGCTGCATCAGGGTGCGGATATAGGCGTATACCTGGTCAGTCTCCTCCCCGGTCCTGGTTCTTGGCGCCAGGAGCAGATCGCTCTGACCTCCTGGAGCCGGGCGTTCCAGCCAGACCAGCAGCTGATGTTCATCCCGGGGAGAAACACGTCCCAACCCGGGCAGGATGACCGTGTCGAACTCCAGACCCTTGGCCTTATGTATGGTCATGACCTGCAACCCATAGTCCGCCTGGGTGTCTGGCATGGCATACAGCCTGCTTACCGCATTATCAAGCTCGTTAGCCAGTTCTTGCGGGGCTTGTTCAAAGCGGTCCCGGAGAAGCCGGAAAAACTTTTCAGCGTCCTGTACGCTGACGCTGTCCTGGAGGCAATCCGGACCACCCAGGGCCTCCCAGCAGGCCCTGACCTGCCTGCATAAACCGGTCCTTTCTCTCTGATCCAGGGCAGCCTTGAGTACGGGCAGCACTCTTCCCAGACGCTTCTGTCCCTGAAGGCTAAGGCCGGAGAGCACATCTTCATCCAACAGCCGGCTCAAAACTGAGCACTGGGGATCTTCTCCGGTGATCTGGTCCAGGTCTTCCAGCTCCAGGCCGCACCAGGGAGCGCGCAGTACGCTGAGCCAGGCCGGGTTGTGCCCGGGATTGACCAGGGCCTTGGCCAGGGATGACAGATCCTGGATTACCGGGCGCTGGCTCAGGGGATCAATGTCCATGGCCTGAAAAGCTAATCCGGACTGACGCAGGCCTGGGATGATTCCCTGAAGATGAGAGCGGTTGCGCACCAGAACTGCAATGGTTCCCTGAGGACGGCTTTCCCTGGCCCGGAGGATCAGGGAAACAACCTTTTCGGCCTCGGCCTGGTAATCCGGGTCAAAAAAGGGATGAATGCTTACAACCCGGTCTGCATCGTCCATGTGAAAGGACTGGGCAGGGGAATAGGGTACGCTGCCGGTAAGGGGGTCTTCTGCTGCAGGCAGAACCCTGGGAAAAGCCTGATTCACCCAGGTTACCAGCCCTGAAGAGGACCTGAAATTTACACTCAGCCTCAGGGGAGTCAGTGGGACATGTCCCAGCCCGCTCTGCCTGGCCTGCAGAAAAAGGCCCACTTCCGCCTCCCTGAACCCGTATATGGACTGCTGGGGATCGCCCACGGCAAAAAATGTTCTACCGTCCCCCGGTGTCCAGCCAGCAGTAAGGGCCTTCAGGAGCATGAACTGGGAAATGCTGGTATCCTGGAATTCGTCAACCAGCAGGTGCCGGATGCTCTGGTCCAGGATCAGGGCCAGGTCCGTGGGCTCCTGTGCCGGGCCCAAAGCCCACCCGGCCCGGCTGGTGATCTCGGCATAATCCACTTCCCCCTGTTCCTGAAATACCAGCTGCAAATGGCCCACTGCCAGGCGCAGAACATCAAACAGGGCCTCCATAATCGCCCACTGCTCTTCAGTGTACCCGGGAGCTGGCAGGATGCGCACCTGAGCAAGGCGCCTGTCCAGGTCAGGTATGAGGGAAAGTGCACACATGCAGGCTGAAAATTCTTCTTTTTTTTCCTGCAGCAGGCCCTTCAGTTCCGGGTCTTTGGTGCTGCTCGGAGCGGGAAAGCCCAGGTTCTTGTCCGCTCGCCTGCGTATTTTTCCATCCCCGGTAAGGCAGAAACGGGCCAGGGCCAGCCAAAGGGAAAGGTCCTCGGATGCTGCCCGGGGCGGTTTCTGTCTTTGAGCCAGTCGAGTCAGCTCATTTCTTTTTTTCCCGTCAGGGAGATTGGAGGCTGCGAACCAGGCCAGACGCAGCAGAGCCTGGATCTTCTGGCCGGGCATAAGCCCCAGGACATCGCCAAGGGGTTCCTCCACGGTCCGGGCCAGAGCCTTTTCCAGGCGGGAACGCTGCAGCTGCCGGTTCTGAGGGTCAGCAAGATGGCGAAGCCACTGCTCTCTTTGGGGCAGCATCCCGGCTATGAGACCGCAGGCACGAACATGATCGTTATCCAGATGGCGCAGCAGGGCCCGCACCGAAGAATTCCAGGGAGAGTCCGGGCCCAGTTCGGCCAGGGTGCGCCTTGCTGCCAGAGTATACATATACTCCGGCTCACCGCTGATACGTCCCTGCCCGCCCAGCCCGGAAAGCAAAGGCATGCGCGCGGCCAGACCTGCACACAGGGAGTCAATGGTCTGGATGCGCAGTCTGCCCGGGTAAAATTCAAGATCCCAGCCAAGTCTTCTGCTCTGTGCCAGAGCCTGTGCAGCCAGGTCCAGGGTGGCCTGCTCATATTCGGTGCCGGCCTGCTCTCCCCTGGCTGTGCAGTCCAGGGCCTGCAGAATGCGCCTGCGCATTTCACCGGCTGCCTTGCGGGTAAAGGTGATGGCCACCACCTCTTCCGGCGCCTGAACCCCGGCCAGCAGCACCAGGATGCGCCGGGTCAGAAGCTCGGTCTTGCCTGACCCGGCCGGGGCCTGGACAATGAATGATTTCTCCGGGTCCAGGGCCGCGGCCCTTTGCCCGGAGTCTGCAACACTGGCGGACATTGACGTTTTCCTTCTCAGCTTGCCACTTGGACAAAAACTTATGTCAGTTCAAACACCCGGCACAGGGAATGCAAATCGCACTGGCGGCAGGCTTTGGGCGAGCCGGGATCCACCCGGGCTTCCCCGCGGACCACCTCAGCAGCCAGCTTTTCCAGCCCCATCCTCCAGAAGGCCAGCAAATCCTCCCAGCTCACATGGTCCCTGGTCAGTCTGTAATCGGCAAAACCAGGGCAACCCGGGACCATACCTCCTTCCTGGCCCAGGCCCACAAAGGCGCATTCTCCCTTGCGCACCACTCCGAAATAAACTCCGGTAACCGGCTCGGGAGTGAACAGGCTGTACAGGGGCACCTGCGGCTCCAAAGGCCTTTCCTGGAACCATTCAGACATAACCTGCAGGCCGGACTTGTAATCAATGACCACCAGCCTGCCGTTTTCCAGGCGGTCCAGGCGATCGGCCATGACATTCAGATGCAGCCCGGCTATATTGATCTCAAAGCGCTTCTCCAGAGCATGCACCACAAAGGGAGGACGCTCAGCCTCAAGGTCAAGCCACTCCAGCAGCAAATCGTGCAGACGCTCTCTTTCCAGGTCCATGAACTCTCTGGTCATGGTCAGGGGGCGCTTCAGGTGCATCTCGCGCAAAGCTTCGTCCACAACCCCGGCCACAAGCTGTTGGAGCTTTTCCCGGGAGAAGCTTAGCAGGGAAGCCTGATTCCGGCAGTCCCGCCAGAAATGTTCCAGAGCGGAATGCATGATTATTCCCCGCTCCAATGGTCCCAGCCCGAATACCGGCTCTTCCGGGCTTTGCGCCCCAAGGCGGTGACGGGCAAAAGCCTGGAAAGGGCAGGCAGCCTGAGATTTAAGCAGGCCGGTGCCTCCGGGGGCCCGGCAGGGAATGGCCAGGAAAGGACCCTGTTCATCCTCGAAGGATTCCAGGTTTTCCCCCGGCAGGCGTTTCAGCCATGGATCAGGATCAGCAGCCAGGCCCAGGGCCTCTTCCCGCACCAGGGGAATGTCCCTGATTAGTGGACTGGGAAGAAGTTCGCGGTCTTCTTCACGGCGGGGCCAGCTCATGATCACCTCACTGGCCCCGGACCTGAGCCTTTCTGTGACCTGTCTGGCATAATCCAGCTCCAGTTCCGGGCTGGAGCGGGGCATGTCCAGTTTGCGCTGCAGGGCCAGGGGAAGAAAGGGATTGGGATCCGGGGCAAGGGGCCAGGCCTGGTCAGTCAGGCCCATGATCCACATATGGTCGAAGCGCTCCCCCACTGCCTCCAGCATGCCCATGACCCGCACCCCGGCCCGGGGACCTTCCGGCTGAAAAATGGTCCCGGCCAGGATGGATCGCAGCTGCTGCAGGACCTGCTTAAGGCTCATTTCCCCGGTGATCTGATCCAGGCCGGCCAGGCGCTGCAGGGCCTCGTTCCAGGCCTGCAGCGTTTGGTACTCGTGACTGCCTGGTCTTTTTTCTCCAGGCCAGCCCATGTCCCGAAGCAGCAGTTCCATGGAGCCGGCCCAGTTCCCAGGGCTCTGGGCCTGGGGCAGTTCCTGCCACCTGGCCACAAATGCTCTCAAAGACCGGGACAGGACCGGACAGGACCGCCCGGGCTGGTCCTCCCCGGCCGCGGACAACAGGTGTCTCCAGCTCACTTCAGGCTCACGGCGTTTGCGCAGGTCGGTTTCCAAAAGACCCCGGGCGGCAAGTTCGGTCTCTGAACCGCGCACAAAAGGAGAGGCCAGCAGGGCACTGAGCACAGGCAGAGGGATGGGGTCCCGGGCCAGGTCCAGGATATGCAGTGCCCCCCGGACCATGGGATATTCACTTAAAGGCAGGCCCAGGGAAAGATCAAAAATTCGCTCCACTAAAGGCTCCGGGCTGGTCTGCGCTTCCGGATGCAGTACTGCCTCCAGGGTATGCACAATTTCCAGCCGCATGCTGGAAAGATCCGGGACAATTATGGCCACGCTGCTCCAGGCGTCCTGCATGAGCCTGTGCCTGGCCCACAGGGCTGCAGCCCGGATCTCCCGGGACTGGTCCGCCAGGGATACCGCATGGACGCTGGAGATTTTTTTTTGAAATTCAAGACTGAAAATCCGGCATCCCCGCCGGATCAGAATATCCAGGACATGTTCCTGGATGGGGCTTAAACGCTCGAATCCGGCCAGAATAACAGTTTCCGGCACGGAAATGATATTATTTGCCAGCAGCCAGGCCACATATTCAGGCTGACCGGCCTGCTCCAGGCGGCCCAGGCTCTGAAGCCTCTGCCTGAATTCCCTGGACCACTCCATAAAGGCCTCCTGCTCCGGAGAAAGCCAAGGATAACCATTCAGGGTCTTTTCCAGGCGCCAGTGCCTGGTAAGCAGCCAGGCCCGGCCTGCCTGGCGGGCGGTCTCCTCCAGGTTCAGAAGCCCCCTGCTCTGTTCAGCAGAACCAATGATCTCCTCCCAAAGGAACAGCTCCTGGTCATGGCTCAGGGGCACGGGATGGACGGTCTGCTGCTGCCTGAACACAGCCCTTTCCAGGCAGCGCCTGATCCATCCCTCCCAGGGAAGTACTTCCGGGGTCTCCCAGGCCGGACATCCCCGCTTTCTCTGATACTCGTGATATCTTTCAAGAAAGCTGCGGGCCAGCCTGCGGTTGACGGTAAGCAGTAAGGCTTTCTGCTCCAGGGCAGGGAAGATTTCCTGTTCCGGCAAGGGTTTTATGGGAGGCATAAAAAAAGTGTACAACCATAGCCTGCCCGATTTCAAGCCCTATTCCGGCCTGTTCAGATGCGCCTGCAAAAAGTCTTGTACTGGAATTTTTCGGTCTTCTTGTACAGCTGTTTCCTGGCGGGCAGAGCTGAGGGGTCACCTAGGTGATAAATGAAACTTTAAGTACCAGGGGTTATCCACCTGGATTAATTTGGCAGCTGTCCCTTTCTCCGGCCGGGGAAGGTCCGCTCAAGATACGTGCCCCGGTCTTGCGGGCCAGGCCATTGAGCATTCCTTTGAAAAGCTGGCTGTGAAAAGGCACAAGGCTTTTCCAGTAGGCAATGCCCAGGAGCCCCCTGGGATAGAACCTGGTTCTCTGAGCCAGGATGCTCCGGCTGCTTCCCCTGGGGTAAAGATCAAACTCCAGGACGGCCTGTCCGGGAAGCTTCATTTCCGCCAGCAGACTCAGGTGCTCATTCTTTCTTATCCGGATCACCCTCCAGAAGTCCACCGCATCTCCGTAACGCAGCTCTTCCTGGGATCTTCGACCCTCCCTGTAGCCTGACCCCCCCAGGGCCTTATCCGCTATACCCCGCATGCGCCACAGGAAATTTGCGTAGTACCAGCCGTTTTTCCCGCCGATACCCTCGATGAAAGGC
This sequence comes from Desulfonatronospira sp., assembly GCA_003551155.1. GTDB lineage: Bacteria > Desulfobacterota > Desulfovibrionia > Desulfovibrionales > Desulfonatronovibrionaceae > Desulfonatronospira. The sequence goes on along the minus strand of PUMA01000013.1, from coordinate 7,869 downwards.
CAGATTTTTTCCGGGGGAGCACCCAGTTCCGCTGTATAGGCAATTTCATATATGTCGCCCCCTGCGTATTTAGAATCAGAGCAGCTGATCCATTCCGGAACGCTGACCTCTCCAGCGTCGCGCCAGCATGTTTCCTCCCTGTCCCTGCCGGTATGGTCCAGGGCCCTTTTTATTGCTTCCCGGCAGGTTATAAGTTCCTGGGGAATTATATCCCGGATGCTGTTTTCCCGGCAGACCACGGTGTTCTTCAGGCCTTCTGCCAGCGGGGCGGCTATACTGGATGGGACCGGCGTTATCAGGTGAATCCAGTAAGAACTGAGCCTGGGACTGAGTAAAGGAACCGGGATTATCAGCCTGGGCGCCAGGCCGGCTTCCTTTGCGTATAACTGAAACAATTCTGCATAGCTCAGTATATCCGGTCCACCGATGTCGAAACTTTTGCCCATGGCATCCGGATGGTCCAGGCAGCCCACCAGGTATCCCAGGACATTGGTTATGGCGATGGGCTGACACCGGGTGTGGACCCACCTGGGGGTGATCATGACCGGCAGGCGCTCCACCAGGTAGCGCATGACCTCGAAGGAGGCGCTTCCGGAACCCAGAATCATGGCCGCCTTGAGGAACGTGACCGGCACCTTTCCCTTTTGCAGGATTTCGCCTACTTCCAGCCTGGATTTGAGGTGATGGCTGAGATCCGGCGACTGATCGCCCAGGCCGCCCAGGTATATGATCTGTTTCAGGCCCGCCTTCTCCGCGGCAGAAACCATATTGCTGGCCGCCTGTCTGTCCCGGGATTCAAAATCATTTTTTTTGTCCTTTCCCGGTCCCATGGAATGTACCAGGTAAAAAGCTGCCATGCAGCCGGAACAGGCCTCATCCAGGCTGTCCTGGTCCAGCACGTCCACCTTGAATGGCTCAAACCCTGGATGATCAGCATATTCGCGGCAGGAAAGCTTATCCAGGTTTCTGGCTGCTCCTCTTACCCGCCAACCTTTTTCCAGGAGCAGAGGCACAAGCCGTCCACCCACATAACCACTGGCACCCAGGACCAGGACTTTCCTGTTTTGATTATCATTCATGGTTTTTTCCTGTCCGGATCATTTTCCGGGGCCGATGAGAGGCAGTTCCTTATCTATCCGAAAGTATACCAGAAACCTGGGTTCCGGATTTAATCCCTGCTCACTGTGCCGAAAACGTCTGCTCAGGGCCTGGATCTTTTCCTGGTCCTGTTCTTCTCTGATTTTGCTCAGAAAAAAACGTTTGCCTTTGTAGCCTTCTCCATCCTGGATAAAAAGATAGGCTGCCCTGGGATTGGACTGCAGATTGTGGTGCGAGAGGCGGTCCCGCATAATCATGGCCATGCTGCCGTCCTCCATGATAGGGGGCCGGGCGTATACAGCACTGTCCACATTGCCCATTGCATCGGCCGTGGAAAGCACCCCTATCCCGGTGTGATTTTCAAAGTATTCCCTGAGGCTCATGGTTGTCTCCTGAATAAGTTTTAAGGAAAGATTCTTGTGTTACAGATAAATAATAATTATTCTCAAGTCAATAAAAGTCATTTCCAAAACTCCATGATATTATTCTCCTGTCCATATACTGTCCACATGAGCAATGCCTGGCAAAGCTTTTGGCGTACAGCTGTTGTGAATGCGGTCAACACTCAGTTGTTGTTTATATATTTCGGCCGGTCCATGACGATCTGCAGGTCCCTGATATGTCGCTGGTTAAAGCTTGCCTCGCATATGCTGAAGTAGTATTCCCAGGTCCTTCTGAAATCTTCGTCAAAGCCCATGGCTTTTATTTCATGCCAGTTCTCCTGAAAACGTCTTTTCCAGGCCGCCAGGGTAGGCCCGTAATGGGGACCGATATCCCTGATCCCGGCGATTGCCAGAGTCGTATGCCCGGCCAGGACCCGGGTGATCCTGTCAAGGGATGGCAGCAGACCGCCGGGGAAAATATAAGTGCTGATCCAGTCCCGGGTTTTGCGGTAGGTTTCATACCGCTGGTCAACAATGGTGATGGTCTGGATGCAGGCCAGACCGCCGGGTTTGAGAAGCCTGTCCACAGCCGCAAAAAAATCAGGATGATACTTATGTCCCACAGCCTCCAGCATTTCAATGGACACCAGGGCGTCAAACTGACCACTGAGGCCGCGGTAGTCACTAAGGACCACGCTGACCCTGTCTTCAAGTCCATCGTTTCTTATCTGCTCCTGGACATACTGGTGCTGTCTCTTGGATATGGTAACGGCATGCAACCGGCACCCAAGGTTTTTTGCGGCAAAAACTGCAAAGCCTCCCCAGCCGCACCCTATTTCAAGAACCTGATCCCCAGGCTTTATACCCGCTGCGCTGGCCACCAGGGTGTATTTTCGTTCCTGGGCCATTTCAAGCGCCGCGGCTGAAATAATGTTTCCAGGTGATTTCAATTCTTCCAGGTCTTCAAATACCGCACAGGAATAGGTCATGGTCGGGTCAAGGAACTTCGAAAAAAAATCATTGGACAAGTCATAATGGGCCCTGATGTTTGCCCGGCTGCCTGCAGGATCATTGTCCGGGATTATCTTTCTGCCCATGACCAGAGCCTTGTGCAGGCTTCTCCCCGCAAAGCCCCAGTTCTCCATGTATGACATGCGGTCCATGTTCATGACCAGAAGTTCCATGAGCCCTGTCAGGTCATCAGTGGTCCACATGCCCCGGGTATAGGCTTCACCCAGACCCACGTCCTCTTTCTTGAGTATCTTTCGGAAAAAAAAGCTGTCCCTGATCCGCATCCTGCAGGAGGGCCCGGGTTCTTGGCCTGCGAATACTTGGACTGTTCCGTCAGGCATCTCCAATTCCAGCCTTCCCCTGCAGATTTTCTTCAGATTACCAACCACGAGGCTTCGGGCTGCCCGGTCCAGGAGGTTTGTTTTCTCCTTCCTTGTCCTTATGGTCATGGGGCTTTCTGGTTCAGGCCTGGTAAAGACAGGCAGTTTTTTGCCAAAGTACAGGGTAAATGCCTGTCTGAGAATTCGGGTATAGGTCAGGTTGGGAGCCAGAGGATGGGATATCCATGTCCTGAAGAGGTTTGCGTCATTTAGTGTTCTGGACTGCCCGTTCTGCCAGAGCCTTGCTTCAAGGGCGTTCTGGCCGTCTTTGATCAGAGTGATGGAGATGTCCAGCTCTCTTCGCACGTCGCTGAAACTGAAGGCGTACTGCCCGTTCATGTCAAAGAACGGGGAAACGTGAAATGCCTTATCCGTCCTGTACCGGGCCGGGAAACCACCTGGATTTTCAGGACGCTCGAGCACGTAGACATGCTTGTCTCCAAAAGTGTTGTTCACCTCGGCTAAACTGAAGACAAGCTCGTTTTCAGGGCTGAAGACAAAATAAAAACTCACCGGATTGAAAACATGGCCCATTACCCTGCCTGAAGTCAAAAGCAGGACTGTTGAGTCTTCAGGAAGAATTGCGGACGCTTGTGACTTAAGAATGTCCTGAAGCTTTATTTTTATACCGAGGTTGCCTGGACTAAGAAAATCCCGGTCATGGACGGAGACCGGCCTGAAACGGTTAAGCCCGAACAGCCTGGAGGACCCGTGAATATGATCCAGCTCGTCCAGGTCCAGGACCAGAAGCATGAACCTGTACTGAAATCGATGTGTTTTCTGCAGGTGCCGCTCATGAGAAACGCTGACCGGGACAACCCTGGAGTTCATGTATCTGCTCCCAGCATTCTGGCCACTCGCACCCCTGAGGCTGCCGCGTCTTCATGAAACCCGTTGCCGTGGTAACTTCCGCAGAAATACGTGTTTCTTTCGCCCTGCAAAGAGCCCAGAGCTGTCTGGGCCTTGAGGGCCGAGGCGCTGAACCGGGGATGAGACATTTCCAGGCGGCAGGAGATCGTTTCTTCCGGAACCTGACGGCGGGGATTAAGGGTGACTACGTGATTTTTCCTGGCGGAAAAACGCTGCAGGAGATTCATCCAGTAATGGACATGGACCCTTTTATCCGTATCCACGGGATGGGCGATGACGTTCCAGCAGGCCCAGGCCCTGGGGTTAAAAGGCATAAAGGAGGGGTCTGTGTGCATGACAACGTCGTTGGCAACATATTTCCATGGACTCAAGATCTCGGTTTCAGCCCGGTCAGGGTCCCTGAGCAGATCCAGGGCGGTGTCTGCGTGGCAGGCAAGGACAACTGCATCATATTCAAGATCCTGGTCTTTCAGGTGGATGAGGACCCTGTGTCCGGTCCTGTAGATTCCCTTTACAGGACAGCCGGTCCTGATATTTCCGGTAAAACTTTGTTCAAAGGCCCGGACATAAGTATGACTGCCCCCGGGTATATAGAGCCAGGTCGGCCCGCCCCTGAAGCTTAGCAGACCGTGATTGGAAAAAAACCTGGCAAAGCGCTCCAGGGGAAACTTATCAGGCTCGTGATCCTCTGCAGACCAGATGGCCCTGACCATGGGTCCCAGGTAGCGGGCCATCAGGACCGGAGGATACCCGTGTTCACGGATATATCCTCCCAGGGTCCCATCTTTCAGACGGCCGAGTTCCAGGTCCCTGGAGATGTTTTTGCAGAATTTCAATACCGCGAAAATCATCCTCCAGAAAGCAGGGTCAATCAGGTTGGCCCTGCGGGCGAAAAGGCCTGAAAGCCTTGAACCGGCATAGGCAAAACCGGTATGAGGCTCGCTGTATGAAAAGGACATATCTGTCGGGGCTGATTTAACCTTAAGATCTTCCAGGAAACGGCAGAAACATGGATGCGTCCTGTTGTTGAATACTATGAATCCCATGTCCACAGGAATTTTAAAGCCTTCTCCATCATCAGCCATGACGGTCTGGACATGTCCTCCCAGCTTGGGTGAGGCCTCGAAAAGGTCAACATGATGCTTGCGGCCCAGATAATATGAAGCTGTCATTCCGGCCGCACCCCCGCCCACAACGGCGATCCTCAACCCTGGTTCATTTATCTGTTTTTCCATAATGTTTATAAAAAATAGGTGGTTATCTTTTAGAGGGGAACCAGGGGAAAAAAGCGTTCACCCTGTGCCTGTATCTTTCATAGTCAGGACGCCGCTGAATGATATCCTTTTCCAGCATGGCCACTCCTGAAACCTTGAGCAGCAGAACGGTGACCAGAACCGGACTGAACAATGCCCACCAGCCGTAAGGAGTGGCCAGGGCGATTATGAATATCCCCCACCAGACAAGGCATTCTCCGAAATAGTTCGGATGCCGGGAGTAGCCCCATAAACCCTTATCCATGACCTTGCCCTCATTGGCTGGATTACTGCTGAAGCGCTTCATCTGGTAATCGCTCACTGCCTCGAACGTAAAGCCCACGGCCCAGACGAACAGGCCCAGCCCGTCAAGCCAGGTCAGCCGGTCCGGAACTGAAGACAGCTGGGCCAGCTGCGGTGCCAGGGAGATGACCCAGAGCAGGGTACCCTGGAGAAGAAAAACCGAGAAAAGGCTGACCCACCAGAAACGCCTGCCGTAGTGCTCCCGCATGGCCCTGTAGCGCCTGTCCTCGGGCGCCCCCCAGTTGCGCATGGTGATGTGGAAAAAAAGACGTAACCCCCAGATGCTTATCAGGACTGCCACCAGGAGGCTTCTGGAAGTTTCCGGACCCATTGACCAGGCCAGCCAGGCAATGAGCACGAATCCCAGGCCCCAGAAAGAATCGGCCACACAGGTTTTTTCCCGGATCAAGGACAGAATCCAGGCCCCGATCATGAGCACAAGGACTGCTCCAAGGCCGGTCAGAAGCACATTTGGTAACGACATGGGAAGGCAGTAGATTCGTTAAAAGAGATATATTATTTGCGGACACTTAAATATGTACAAACCGGGATAATTGTCAATAGATATATCCTGCAGGGCCTGAACCCAAAGGCAAGGATGGGAAAATTCTGTTTATCCAAATGTGGACAATATTTACCTCAGCCACTAACTATCAAACTTTGAGGTTCTCTTAAGACAAGGCGGAGCAATAAATAATGGGCTTAACAAGGACAGAATTAAATCCAAGAAAAGGCAGGGACAAAGACAAAGGACCCCTTGCATCTCTTTTTTCAGCACGTACCAGGGCCTGGCTCCAGGCATCCAGGATGCCCTCCCAGATCTACATCTTCCTTCCCCTTCTCCTGGGCCAGTCCATGGCCCATGCCCAGGGTTCCTTTTCCTGGAAGATATTTGCCATTTGTCACCTGTATGGCCTTTTTGTTCAGCTTTTTATAGTTTTTGCCAATGATATTGCTGACGTAAAGACGGATACCAAAAACAGGACCCACAACATATTTTCCGGCGGGTCCAGGGTCCTGGTAGACAAATACCTGCATCCAAAAAGCCTGGCCGTGGCAGCCTGCGTTTTTGGATTGCTTTGCGTATTTGCAGGCCTTGCCATCGGTTGGTCCTGGAATAACTGGGGTCCGTTCCTGCTGATTCTCATGGGCCTGGTACTGCTCTGGGCTTACAGCTTCAGACCTTTCCGGCTTTCTTACAGAGGCGGTGGTGAATTTTTGCAGATGCTGGGAGTCGGGGGCCTGCTTCCGATCACAGGCTACATGGCCCAGCATGGAAGTCTCAGCTGTATATCATGGCCGCTCATGGGCCTGATGCTTTTGCTGTCCCTTAGCTGTGCCATGAGTACTTCACTGCCTGATGAGCCTTCGGACAGGATGAGCTCAAAAAAAAGCAGCACGGTCATTTTCGGAAACCGGATCAACCAGAGGATAATTCTTATTCTTAACGGGATCGCCCTGTCTGTCATTCTGCTAATGCCGGCAGCAGGCATAAGTGGCCCGGATTACCTGTACATCTTCCTGGCATGTTTTGTTTTGTGGATTGCAGGTGTCCGGTTCCTGGACTACAGGCCCGGCAGCCGGGGCCTTCTGGTTTTCGTAGCCCTAAGCGTAGGGTTCAGCCTGATTCCCATGGCCGGATTTTCCATGGCTTTGTTTTTCAGGTGAAATGGTATATGGCCAGGCAGAATACCTGAGTTTTTACCAGTCCGGCTGGCAGGAGTTCATACGGCGGTTCAAATCTTGCCCTGGAACAAGATGGCATTTTTTTCCGGACATACGGCAGGTCCAGGACTGGCCACTGGTCCGGCCAGGGTTATTCAGGAGCCTTGGGATCTTTTTGTGTTCCGCAAGGGCGAAATCCTGGCATGTCAGGCCATGGATCCGGGGATGTCCTTTGTGGTTCCCCTGGCAGGAGGCAGTGAAGTCGGAATCCCGTTCAGCAGGCTAACTTATCCATTTAGCCGCCTTGAAGGTCACGGCGGCTACCGTAGCGCAAAGGAAAAAACCCCAGGCCACATCTACAATGACAACCTTCAGGGGCCATCCCTTGATCAGGGCCATGTTGGTCAGCTCATAGGTGGCATAGGTAAAAAAACCGAAAAGTCCGCCCCAGACAATGGCCCTGGCCAGGGAGTCCTTTTCAAGGGCCGGGACCACCGCAAAGAAGATAATCCCGACTATGTATATGAGATAGAATATGATGGCCGCTGCCCAATTTACCTCGGGACTCAGGATGAACCCCAGGTGCTTGTGGTAGAAATTTCTGGCAATTACCCCGAGCCAGACCAAGTCCACCAGGAAAAAGACGGGTACGGCCATGAGATAGAGTTTGATATAGAAGAAAAGGTTCATGCAGAGTGTCCTTTGCCGGCCTGATAGACTGTATCTCGGGTCTTAGACCGGACATTTGCTTATTCTTTTTTGTAAACAGGCTTTACATTGATTATTTAGTTTCCATCCGGAAAGTCTTTCTTTCCGGATGTTGAAGCTATTGGTTTTCTTTCCGGAAACGAGGAGTTTTTTCTTTTGGCAAGGAAATCAAGCAATTATGAGGAGGCGTATCTTAAT
>PUMA01000109.1 GCA_003551155.1 Desulfonatronospira sp. | reverse complement strand
GACATGGGACAAGTATGCTTCTGTATATCCATATTCCTTTCTGCCGCCGGAAGTGCACCTATTGCGCTTTTTTTTCCCAAAAATACCGCGAGGAGGATGTGCAGGATTACCTGCGGGTGCTTGAGCAGGAGATCCGGGTCCGCAGAAGCTGGTTTCCTGACACGTCCTTCAGCAGCATCTATCTGGGCGGGGGCACGCCCACTGTACTGCCTGAGTCCGTTCTGGACCGTATCTTTAATGCGGTGCACTGTTCGTTCATACTGGACAGGGGTTGCGAATTCACCATTGAGGCCAACCCGGAGAATATTCAGGACAAGGGATTTCTGCGCCGGCTGGGCTCCATGGGCATAAACCGGATAAGCCTGGGAGTGCAGAGCCTGGATGATGAGCTGCTGAATCTTCTGGGTCGCGGCCACGATGCACAGCGGGCCGGGAGAGCGGCCCGGATGATCAGGGAGACTGAGCTTTTTGACCTGAGCCTGGATCTCATCTGGGGGCTGCCGGGCCAGACCCTGCAGGGCTGGCTGGAAGAGCTGCGCCGGGCTGCTGATCTGGAGCCGCAGCATTTGTCCTGCTACGGCCTTTCCCTGGAGCCTGGGACCAGGCTGGCTTCAGCAGCGTACAACAGCGGGCCAGCCTGTCCCGGTGAAGACATCCTGGCCCGGATGTATCTGCAAGGGGTCAGGTTCCTGGAGTCCAGGAACTTTTTGCAGTACGAAATATCCAATTTTGCCCGTCCCGGCCATGCCTGCAGACACAACCAGGGGTACTGGTCCCAGGAGTCATATCTGGGCCTGGGTCCCTCAGCCGTGTCCACGGTTCAGGGTTTCAGGTGGCGGAATCCTTCGGATCTTCAAAAATACCGGCAGCTTGAACAGAAAAGTTTTCCTCGGGAGCAAACAGAGGTGCTCACCCGGACACGTATGCTCAACGAGATGGTCATGCTCTCCCTGCGCACTTCCTGGGGCATGTGCCTTGAGAAGTACAAAGCCCTCAGCAGCGAGGATATCTGCAGCAGATATCCGGAGACGATCCGGGCACTGCAGAAGAATCGGCTCATAAAAGTCTCCGGTGGACAATTGTGTCTGACCAGGAAGGGCATGCTGGTGAGCAACTCCATCCTGGAAATCCTTATGCAGCAGGAAAAAGATTATGGACAGCAGAAGCAAGGTTATTACCCCGGACCGGCTTGACAGCATGCTCCCGGAGCTTGAGCATAAAAGAATCGTCTTTACCAACGGCTGTTTTGATATCCTGCACCCGGGGCATGTGGACTACCTGGAAAGGGCCGCATCTCTGGGGGACCTGCTTGTGGTGGGCATAAACAGCGATGCCTCTGTGCTCCGGATCAAGCCGGGAGGGGGCCGGCCCGTGAATCTTGAAGCGGACAGGGCCAGGGTTGTGGCCGGGCTTGGGTGTGTGGGCCTGGTAATCATCTTTGAGGAGGATACCCCGTACCGCCTGATCCAGACGGTGGCTCCGAGGGTCCTGGTCAAGGGCGGGGACTGGCCCGTGGACAGGATAGTAGGCAGGGAAATTGTCCAGGCCAGGGGCGGGGAGGTGATAAGCCTTCCCCTGACCCCGGGTTATTCCACTACCGGACTGCTGGAGCGGATCAGGCGGTGAAGGGGTCTGGATTCCTGCATCAAAACTCATTTAGAGCCTGTATCCTGGAGTCGGCTGTTCAAAACTCCTTGTGTTTATAAAAATTTTTTGGCAGTATGTTATTTTTATGGAGGTAGGTTATGCAATCACTGGCTGTTAAGAGGGCCCTTTTGAGCGTCACTGACAAGACCGGCCTGGCCGATCTGGGTGCTTTCCTGGTTACCAGGGGGGTGGAGCTGATTTCCACAGGCGGGACCATGAAACTGCTTAAGGAAAAGGGCATCCCGGTCACTTCTGTAAGCGAGATCACCGGATTCCCGGAGATCCTGGGAGGACGGGTCAAGACCCTGCATCCCCATATTCATGCCGCAATCCTGGCCAGCAAGGACGACCCCGGGCATATGAAGACCCTGGCTGAAATGAATATCCAGCCGCTGGATCTGGTTTGCGTTAACCTATATGCCTTTGAGATGGCCATACAGGACGACCCTGGCCTGGAGGCGGCAGTGGAGCAGATCGACATCGGAGGCCCCACCCTGCTCAGGGCTGCAGCCAAGAATTATTCCAGCGTGTGCGTGCTGCCTCATCCTGATTTCTACCAGCCGTGCATGAGCATGCTGCAGGAGAGCAGCGTCATAGACCTGGGATTCAGGGTAAAAACGGCCTCGTACACCTTTGCCATGACCAGCCGCTATGATCAGGTCATATCCGGGTACTTCAACCAGAAAGCCTAAAATCCACGGAGAATTTTTATAGCTCACAAACTCCAGGGCAATCTTACCGGACTCAAACCCCATCAGCTCAAGGCCTTGTCCAGGCTTTACTTCCGCAAGTTCCCCCCTGTTGCCGGGTTCACCCCGGAACAGGCCAAAGAGCTTGCATCCCTCACCTACCAGGTAAAAAGACAGATAGGCCTGCTTATTGATAGGCGGGGCCAGGTGCTCATGGTCATTGTGGGAGATCAGGGAGGCATACTCATCCCGGCTCTGGACCGCCTGCGCCAGGGAAGCGGCAGACTGCGAGGGATAAGGCTTTTGCACACCCACCTGAACCAGACCTGCCTCACCCGTGATGACCTGATGGACCTGGTTTTCCTTCGCCTGGATTCGGTGTCAGTGCTGACTGTGGATGCCCAGGGTTTTCCAGATCTTTTCCAGTGGGCCCACTTGATGCCCCCCAACCGGGCCAGAAAGCCATACCAGGTCTATGACCCTGTGAACTGGTCCAGGGCAGGGGTTGACCACCAGGCCAGCGTGGAATCTCTGGAAAAGGAGCTGGGCAGGATGGGAGCCTCCCTGGAAGAACTGCCGCGCGGGGAGAGCGCCTTACTGGTCAGTGTGGGCACCCGGCCCAGAAAGGAAATGGAAAAATCCCTGGAGGAGCTGGGAGCACTGGCCAGGACAGCCGGTCTGGATGTTGCGGACTCCCTGATTCAGAAAGTAGCCAGGGTCAATCCCAAATCCATCCTTGGCAGGGGCAAGGTGGCTGAACTGGAAGTCATGGCCCTGCAGTCCAATGCTTCGGTTCTTATCTTTGATCAGGAGCTCAGTCCCACCCAGCTGCGCAACCTTGCCGCCCTGACCGACAGAAAGGTCATTGACCGCACACAGCTTATTCTGGATATCTTTGCCCAGCATGCTACCTCCAGGGCGGGCAAGCTGCAGGTGGAAATGGCCCAGTTAAAGTATACCCTGCCCAGGCTCATCAAACAGGACAGGGCCCTGAGCAGGCTTGCCGGGGGAATAGGGGGCAGGGGTCCCGGGGAGACCAAGCTGGAGCTGGATCGGCGCAAGATCCGGGACCGCATCACCCGGATCAGGATGGAAATGCAGAAAATACGCAGGCACAGGGAAAACATAAGGGCCAGGCGTGTGGACACAGACGTTCCAGTGATTTCTCTGGTGGGATATACCAACGCAGGCAAGTCCACCCTGCTCAACACCCTGACCAGAAGCAGCATACTTGCCCAGGACAAGCTCTTTGCCCCCCTGGATCCCACAAGCCGCAGGCTGCGCTTTCCGGATGAAAAGGAAGTGGTGCTCACGGACACTGTGGGGGTTATCAAGGACCTGCCTGAAGACCTGAGGGAGGCTTTCATGGCTACCCTGGAGGAGCTATCCTTGGCCAGTATTCTGGTGCATGTGGCTGATGCCTCGCACCCGGACGTGGAGGAGCAGGTTAAAGCGGTGGAAGATATCCTGCGGCTGCTTGATCTGGACCAAAAGCCCCTTGTGCTGGTGCTTAACAAGTGGGACCTGGTTCCCCTGGAGAAGAGACAGATCCTTCAGAATATATTCAGGCAGGGGATCCCGACCTCAGCCATGGACGAAAATACCCTGGTCCCGCTGGTACGTTCCCTGGAACAAAGGATTTAGCCCGGCACCAATCTGTCAAGTCTTGCCTGTTCAGGATAGCTGAAAAATTCGGTTCCTGGACACAACGTGATACGTGCAATGAGTAAAAAACTTGCAATGTTCAGCTCAGGAATACCAGCTCCAGGATTTTTTCAAAACCCCGAAGCTGGAAGCAAGCTGGGGCGGATTCAGCTCAGGCCGAGTTCCGCGTTTCTTTCCCGCCAGCTGTTTTCCTGGCCCGTCAGCACCCGGTGAATGTTTTCCTCGTGTCTCCAGAACACCAGGGCCATGATGATCAGGGCTAACGGGATATATGCAAAGTTTGCAGTGAGAAGAAACAGGATGGGGGCTGCAGAGACCAGGGCCAGGGAGCCCAGAGAGACAAACCCGGTCAGGTAAATGGCAGCCAGGCAGATGCCCACGATCCAGCCCGTGGCCACGGGAGACAGGGCCAGGAAAACGCCCACAGCGGTGGCCACGCCCTTTCCTCCCTTGCCGTACAGGAATACGGAGTACATGTGACCGATGATAACGGCCAGAGCGGTCAGGGAGATGAAAATGGCCGAGGTTGAGAACTGCATGGCCACCCAGACCGGGATGAAACCCTTGAGCAGGTCCAGGATCAGGACAGCGGCTCCGTATCTGAACCCGCAGATTCTGGCCACATTGGTTGCGCCTGTGTTTCTGCTGCCGCTGGTGCGGGGGTCCAGGCGGCAGAAACCGGTGGAGATTAGGACACCAAAGGGCACGGAGCCAACGAGATAGCAAAGTCCTAGCCAGATTATGGAAACCATTGTTTTCTCCTTGTCAGGTCTCGTATGATTGGTGAGAATGAATGCGTTAAAGCGCCTGAATGCCTTGAAGTGAGCCCGTTATAGAGCCCTGAGCCGTTCTACATAGTCCGTTT
>PUMA01000064.1 GCA_003551155.1 Desulfonatronospira sp. | reverse complement strand
TTTTTTTTCATGAATGGCTGTTTAATTGTTTTTAACAATAAGATTTTTTTCAGTAATGTACACAGGGGCATCATAATTTCCCGGCACCGCCCTTCTATTGCTTCTGTCTGTCTAACGGCACGGTTATCACAAAAGTCGTCCCCTTGTTTTTGTTGGCATGAAAGGCCACCTTTCCCCCTTGAGCTTCCACGATCCTTTTGACGTTGGCCAGCCCAAGCCCGGTTCCCTGTTTCTTTGTGGAAAAAAAAGGCTGGAATATTTTCTCCCGGTCTTCCTCGGATATGCCGTATCCTTGATCTGTAACCTCCAACAGCGCTTCTGCATCTGAACGTCGGGTTTTTACAAGGACTTCTCCGTCTTTGGAAGAGGCCTGAATTGCATTGGCAACCAGATTCGAAGGATCAGTCAAGTAGTGCAGCAGGGAGATTCCAACAATCAGTCCGCCTGTTAAACCTAGTTTTTAACCATGTGGTTCTAGGTATTGCGTTACTCTTCCGGCTCGCACTGAAATTGACGGGGCAAAAAGGTCCTTCTCATTTTTTGTGCTCAAAGGTCGTGTTCCATGATAAGGTGATCCCATCTCCAGGTAGTATGACAATGCCAGCATTCTTCGACAGGGGGTTCTTCCACCCGGTCCGTGGCTATTTGATGTCCTTCCAGAATTCTGCTCCAGAATTCCGGTTCACGGTGTGATGCAGGGGCTTTGTGGCATTTGCTGCAGTTCCTGTCATCAGCCGGGGGGTGAACGTAGCCTTCAATTTCCCAGGAGGTAATGCCGTGACAAGCCCGGCAGTCATCACCGAACCTGCCCTGGTGGACATCAACATGACACTTTGTGCAGGCAAGGTCCGGATGAAACAGTGTGTGGTCCACGCTGGATATATCTGCAGCACGACCAAGGTGTTCGGTATGACAATCCAGACAGTGTTCATGTTCTTCATGAAAACGCAGCTCAGGCTTAAATGCAGCTACATCCGGGAAGGAGTGGCATTGAAGACACATTTCATCCGTTACTCCCTGCCAGGGAACATGACAGGTTTCACAGTCGGAAATGAAGTCGTGTGCGTTGCTCAACGGGCCGGGTTTCGCGGCTTCATCATAGGTGTAAAGCCATATGGAAAACCCTGCGATCAATACGATCAATAAGCTGTTAATTACGGTTTTTTTCATGACAGCCAACGAAGTCCATAATAAATTGTGGTCAAAACATGGACGACCAACAGGGCAAACAACAGGACAGCAAATACAAAATGGATATTGTGCCATGTGGAAAAAACGATTTTAAGCCGTTCAAAGAACCTGATGGAATATTCCTTTTCCGCCAGGATCTGGAGTTCCTCAAGCCATCGCTCGCAATCGTCTTTTTCCGCCCAGGGAGAAGTCAGCCCCCGGGGCCTTAATAAAGAAATGTCGCTGGAATCATCTGTTCTGCAGGCAGCCATTAAATTTTGTCTTTGTTTTTTTATATGTTGTTTCAGGAGATCATAGTCCCTTTTTTGTTCTTTCAGGGAGAGGTTTACCTTTTTGAAGAAAAAGTATCCGGTACTGCCGCTTAAAATCACAAGGACAACCGATAAGAAAAGCAGTATGCCAATGAGGCTGGAAACCACATGGGCAGAATGAATCACCACCAGGGAAGCACCGATAAGGCCGCAGGCAATATGTCGCCCCAGGGGATTCTGTCTGCCCTTTTTTTTCAGAATCCGCTTGCGGAAAGGATAGATCAGGGCCATGAGCATGAAAATGCTGCCCAGGATGCCCAGACTGTGACCCAGGGCACTCCCGGGAAAGGCCCGGTCCTGATGAAACAGGATACCTGTCAGAAGGATAACAAAAAACAAAGCCAGATAGGCGTTAACGCTTCTTTCCTTTAACATGAAAAGCTAGGCCTCCAGCACCAGGTCGCTTAAAGGAACCGCCACACAAGGCAATATCATATTCTGTCCCATGTCCTCATCGTCTAGACCGTCCTGAACATCCATCTCCACCTTTCCGGAGAGCATCCTGATTTTGCAGGTCCCACATATCCCTGCTTCGCATTCGGCATCTATTTCAATGCCGTTTGCCCTGGCCATGTCCAGGATATTGTTGTAACTGTCGCACCACTTAATGGTTTTTCCTGATTTTTTGAATTCCACTTCAATTGTCAGAATCGTCATTTTCCATCTCCTTTCTGATTGATTCCAGAATATCCTTTGTTCTTCTTTGCTGTTGGAACCATACTGCAAGCGAACCGAGGAAGAAAAGGCCCAGAAAGACCATGGTCAGAAAATGAGCCCAGGACATGCCCCAGATACCTTCATGCTCCTCGACATACCTGTCAGAGATCTTCAGCTGATCTCTAAACCACTGAATGTCAGGTTCCTGGGAATTCTGATTCGTGGATGCAAAGTAGGCAGGTGATCCATGAACGCTTTTCAAGGCAGCCGCCGTTCCTGCTGTAGATCCAAGCACAGCCAGAACCACTGCCCCTGCAATACATATGCTGATTAGCCGTATTATTGTTTTCTGCATCATCCCGTATTCTTCTCCTTTGCCCGATCACTAAATGTCCGGTGAAATCTTTGCGCGTTTGAGCAGCACAGAGTTGCCGATGACCGTGAGAGAACTGGCGGTCATGGCGATGACTCCGATCATGGGGTGTAACAGACCCAGAGCGGCAATGGGGATAGCCACTACGTTGTAGAAGAAGGCCCAGAACAGATTCTGAACGATTTTGCCGAATGTGGCCCTGGACAGACGGATGGCTTCGACAACCCTGGTCAGCTCGCCCGAAACCAGGGTCACGTCAGAGGCCTCAATGGCCACGTCAGCGCCTGCACTGATGGCAATGCCCACGTTGGCCTGCTTGAGGGCCGGGGCATCGTTGATCCCATCGCCGACCATGGCCACGTAGGGTCCAATCCTCTCCTGCAGCTTGCGGATCTCATCGACCTTTCCCTCAGGCAGGACCTCGGCCAGGATCTCATCAATGTCCACTTCCCCGGCTACGGCCCTGGCCGTCCTTTCATTTTCCTGTTTCTGGGCCGCGATTACTTCTTCGGAACGTGCCAATGGGAGTGGGACATCTTCCCTAATGATAACACATTCAATTCAGGATCAATACAAATCAGCAAAGTCTATATCTGCAAAGCAGCTCAACTATCAGTGCAGTCCCTTAATCGATCCTTATTGCCTGAATATCGGCTTCCACATCGCCTAGTCCCATAGTGAGCGGCAAGGTAACATAATGAAACCTGCTGGAAACATGGTCGTCGAACAATCCAAATCCGACATTGTAAACGTTTCCTTCGGTGAGCACTTTGTCATCCGGATATCCGGTATCCAGTTCCCGGACCAGGGTCA
Organism: Desulfonatronospira sp.; assembly: GCA_003551155.1. Lineage (GTDB taxonomy): Bacteria > Desulfobacterota > Desulfovibrionia > Desulfovibrionales > Desulfonatronovibrionaceae > Desulfonatronospira. The sequence continues at coordinate 1,553 of PUMA01000064.1, read as the reverse complement.
CTGCCCACTTGCCGTCCTCCCATTTGGAATATGCATCAACCGCTCCGCGGCTTCCCGTGGCTTCCCGCAGAATCCTTCGAGGCAGCATATCTCCATCGCGGGCTTCGGCTTCCGGATCATAGTGGGCCCAATTCTGCTTGGGTCCTTCCGTATACAGGGGATATTGATCGATCTCTCCAGCCTTGAGCTTCTCTTCCGGGAAGAAGTTGAAGCCTGTCTTTTCCCGGTCATACATCCAGTCGCTTTCCACATAGGGAGGATCCTGGTTGATCCAGGAATTGACACCGCTCACTCCACTGAAGCGATACTCCAGGACATAATCGCTGCTTGCGGACTGCATGGGAGCGGAACGCGCACCCCGGAACTGAATCAAATCCAGAAACTCACCTTCTTCAAACATCTGCTCAGCTTTCTCCGAGTCCACCTTGTCCCATCCGCCAGCCTCGTCCAGCTCGTAACGAGTCTTCAAAAGATATTTCCTGATGTCATCCTCACCCAGGTTATCCTCACCCAGGTACGGATGGGCCTTTACTTCCTCCGTGGAAGGCCTTTTCGGCATCTCCCGCATGCTGCTATGACAGGTCACCCAGCAACCGACTTCTTTCACTCCCACCTGAGCTCCTGCATAAGCGGCAATGTTTTGGTCATCGAGGATCAAGGCAAGTCTGTCCTCATAGCTGTAAAATTCGTTTTTCCCCAGAGGATAGGGTTTGTTTTTCGAGGCCCTTATCCACTCTCCTTTGCTTTCATCGTAACGATAAGTTCCGTGGGTAATACCCGGTCTTTCCGATTCCCACTCCGCTCTCAGGTAAAAATACTGCTCGTCATAAGCCGCCTGGAGCTTTAAATCCTTGGCGCCAGCTTTTCCTTCGATGGGAGTGGGCTCCAGCTCGTTACCCTTGACCAAGCTTTCGCCCAAAGCCTCTTCCCGGCCTTCGTGACAGGATCTACACCCCGTGCCGTTTGCCAATCCGCTGGCACCCGGATGTGCCTCCCTTTCCAGCCATTGCCAGGAGGATTGCCCCGGATAAAAAGTGGTTACCCAGGTAGTGGGCACATCCCCCCAGTCCCCGGGAAAGACGAAATCCCCAGTGAAATCGATGCTTGGATACTCCTGGTCGGTTTCCTCAAGATGGGAGCTGAGGCCTAAATTGACCCCAAAGGCAATAAATGAGGCCAGCATCACAGCAAAGCCGGAAAAACAGATTTTTAACATTTTCACCCCTCCTTCCTTGAGCAATCTCTGTGTAAAGCACGCAGGTCAATTTAAAAGTGCCAATAGGGATATGCCCGTGGAGTCCAGCTGCTGTGCGGATAGTCAAACTTGAGCCGGAGATAGACCTTTTTCAGGGCGACTGCATCATGGGTCTTTTTGAACTGGGACACACCATTCAGGTATACTGCTTCGGGTGCACTGCCGCTGGCCGCGGAGTCCTTGAGCAAATCTTCCAGAATATCAACAGCCGCATCCAGGCGGTTTGCATTAAAAGCGATCTTTGCCTGTCCCAGCTTGAGAAAAGGTACAAACTCATCAGGAGGTAAGAAGCCCTGCG
>PUMA01000190.1 GCA_003551155.1 Desulfonatronospira sp. | reverse complement strand
TACCAGGATTCCAGCATGTGCACAGGAAATAACGTGCGGGCTTAAGTCCGCCTAGCTCGCTTCAGACAGTTTGAGCCGCTTTTGCCAAAACCCCGGAGCCGGCATTCTGGATAAGGCTCTTGATTTTTAACTGTATATAAAATCCACACGTTGCGTCGAGGAGCCAGGTTTTATTGCTGAACCGGTTGAGCCATATCTTCCGGCATCAACTCTTCAATCCAGACAGCCTGCAAGGATCATTATGCCCCGCACACCCGGAATTCCTGAAAGGGACGCATGTGCTGTAATCGCCCTGGTGGATAAACAGGGCCATTCCACTCACGCCAATATTGTCCAGACCATGGATGCCCTGCGCAAAATGGGTCACCGCTCCGGTGACATCCATGGAGAAGGCGACGGCTGCGGGCTGTCCACTGACATTCCCAGGGCTGTCTGGAGCAGGCGCCTGTCCAATGATGGACTTAACCCCTACCTTTCTGAAAGCCGCGGATTTTTTGTCGGCCATTTTCTCCTTCCTCTGCATCTCAAAGAACAGTGGAGCCACATCCAGACAAAAGCCTCTGAAATCATGCATCAGGCCGGGTTTGAACTTTTGACCCAGATCCAGGGCAACACCCGCAACCAGGAACTGGGGCCCCGGGCCGCATCCGAGGCTCCACTGTTCTGGCAGGCAGCCGGGATTGTTCCTGAAGAATCCCGGCCTGCTGCAGCCAGAAGGCTCTTTCAGGCCCAGATGCGCATGGAAGACGATCTGCCCGACCTTGACACTGCCTCATTAAGCCTGGACTGCGCAGTGTACAAGCTGCAGGGGGTACCTGACATGCTTCCCAGGGTATTTCCTGAACTTCGCGATCCGGATATGCGCTCCATAATTACCCTGGGGCACAGCCGGTACTCCACCAACACCCTGCCCACTGTGCTGCGCTCCCAGCCCTTTTCCCTGCTGGGGCACAACGGTGAGATCAACACCATTGAACGTCTGGAATCCACAGCCCGAATGCTGGACATCAAACCTGTAGCCCAGGGAAGTGATTCCCAGAATCTGAACCGCATCCTGGAGGGCCTTGTTTACCAGCACGGTCTGGACATCATGGAGGCCCTGGAGACTGTCTTTCCACCCGTGAACAGCCTTACAGAGCACTACGCTGATGATTTTAAGAATCTTTATTCCCTGTATCGCTGGTTCTTTCCCTGCTCAGCCCAGGGACCCGCAGCCATAGTGGCCAGATACGGAAACCTCTGCCTGGGAAGTGTTGACGCTTTGGGGCTTCGCCCCCTGTGGTTCGGGGAGAGTGAGACCTGCTACTTTCTGTCCTCGGAAAAAGGAGTGGTGGATCTGAAACATAATGAATGCGACCCAAGGCCCCTGGCCCCGGGTGAAAAGATAGCTATCAGCACGGGCAGGGAGACCGGGGCCCGGATCCTGGACTACACTGCTTACCAGGGCCAGCTGCTGGAAATGATGCGTGCCCGGAAGAAAAACATCAGCCTGTCATTTCTGCATTCCCTGTCCTGTCCGTCTCCTCCGGACCGCGGTCCTGACACGGTCCTCTGCACTGATCAGCATATCCTGAATAACCAGTTGCTGGGACTGGAAAAGCCTGAAAGACTGGTCAGCACATCCAGCCTCAGTGCTTTTGGGTGGCAGAAATATGACCTGAACATCCGCAAGCGTGTAGCCCAGGTCGGCCAGGAAGCCATCGGCTCCATGGGCCATACCGGCCCTCTGGCCTGCCTGGCTCCTGAGTCTTTTCCCAATGTGGCCGACTTTTTCAAGGAAAATGTTGCTGTGGTCACCAATCCGGCAATTGACCGCCAGCGGGAGGCGGAACATTTTTCCACCCGGGTGGTTCTGGGGTCCAGGCCGGAAATGATTCAGAAAAACTCTGACCCTCCCCTGGGGCTGGATTTGGGCACTCCGCTCCTGCTGGGAGGAAGAGCTCTGGAAGACATCCTGAGCCCGGGCCGGGAGCAGGAAATGGCCAGGGAATTCAGAACAGCCCTGCTGGAGGAGGTTCTGGCCTTTTTTTCAGGACAGGGACACGATCCAGGCCGGACTGCTCTGCTTGATACCACCTTTGTTCCCGGACAGGGTCTGGAAAAGGCCCTTGAAGCACTGGCTGCCGCGGCCCGGGACAAAGCAGCCTCAGGATGCATGCTGTTTGTCCTGGATGATTCAGCCTCCTTCAGAAGTGGAAGGACATTCATGGACCCGGTTCTGACTACGGCCTGGGGAACAGAAGAACTCATGCGCTGCGGACTGCGGCGCAAGGCATCGGTGGTCATCCGTTCAGGTGCGGTGCGTAACCTGCATGATATCATGATTCTTCTGGGCCTGGGAGCCGATGCAGTCAATCCCTATCTACTGTGGCACATTTCAGCAGGATTTGCCCGGGAGGGAGTTTCTCCGGCCGGAGCACTACATAATACCATACAGGTGCTGCAGGCGGGAATGGAAAAAGTCATGTCCACCATGGGAATCCATGAACTCTGCGGATACGGCAGGATATTTTCAGCCATTGGCCTTACCCGGGAACTGGCCCGGAAGCTCAAGGTCGCCAATTTCTGCGGCTCAGACAGCAAGGGACTGGGCCTTGAGTTTATTGAAAAGCAGTCCGCCCGGAGACTGCAAAGGGCCGGATCAGAAGCAAAAGAGGAGCTTTACTCCGAGCCGCTGCGCAATCCCAGGGTCGGACGTCTGATGCGCAAGGTGGCCCTGGGCAGGACTGGATATGCGGAAATGGCCGAATCCATGGAAGGAATTGACCGGGAACTGCCAGTGGGACTGCGTCACCTTCTGAGCGTAAAGCAGAAGAACAAAAAAGAATGGCTGGCCCATGACCGGATAGACGTATCAACAGGCCGGCATGCTCTGCCGCTGGTTATTGCGGCCATGTCCTTCGGCTCTCAGGGGGAAAACTCCTTCAGGGCCTATGCCCTGGCTGCCCAGAAAGCCAATATTATCTGCATGAACGGCGAAGGAGGAGAGATTCCGGATATGCTCGGCCTGTTCAGGCACAACCGGGGACAGCAGATAGCCTCTGGAAGGTTCGGGGTTTTCATGGGCCTGCTCAATTCGGCTGATTTCCTGGAAATAAAGATCGGCCAGGGTGCCAAACCAGGCGAAGGCGGGCATCTCCCGGGATCCAAGGTTTCCCCCATGGTGGCTGGAGCACGCAAATGCAAGCCCGGAATAACCCTCATCTCCCCTTCCAACCAGCACGACATCTATTCCATTGAAGATCTGGCCCAGACCATTACTGAACTGAAAACCGCCAATCCCCAGGCAAGGATTTCAGTCAAGATACCGGTTACCAGCGGGGTGGGAACCATTGCCGTGGGCATAGCCAAGGCCGGAGCGGACATAGTAAATATAAGCGGCTACGAGGGCGGAACCGGTGCTGCCAGGGAACATGCCAAGCGCTATGTAGGTCTGCCGGTGGAAATCGGAGTGAGCGAAGCCCACCGGGCGTTGAAAGAATCCGGTCTGCGGGACAAGGTGGAAATATGGTGTGACGGAGGGGTGCGCAACGGTTACGAGGTACTGAAGCTTGTCCTGCTCGGGGCCAACCGCGTAGGCCTTGGCACTCTGGCCCTCATGGGTGTCGGCTGCGTCAGCTGCAGACGATGTCATCTGGACCGCTGTCCCATGGGCATCTCCACTCAGCTTCGGTCCAGGGAGGAAGCAGAGAGCAAGGGGGTCAAGGGATTCTGGCCACGCCAGACAGAGGTGGAAGCTGAAAACCTGGCCCGGCTCCTGAATGCCGTGGGTGACGAGCTGCGCATGCGGCTGGCCCGCATGGGCGAGTCAAGGCTCCAGGACCTGGTCGGAAGAACAGATCTGCTATCTCAGGATGAAGGACTGGACAAAGTGGACCTTGCTCATCTGCTTGAGCCCTCCAGCAGCCCCTTGGAACATGAAGACCGCCCCCGGGAGGGCCTGGCCCGCAAGCCGCTGAATTACCTGACCAGATTGATTTCAGACCTGGTCATGGAACATTTCCGGGCCGGCAATACCCTGGTCAGTTTTGCCGAAGACGAGGTGCACAGTTCAGACCGGGCCGTGGGCACTTACCTGGCCGGAGCCATGCAGCGCATATACCCGGACAGAAGCGAACTGAGGGCCTGCCTGCGCCTGGAGTCCTCTGTTCCGGGCAACGGGCTCTGCGCCTTTGGCACTTCCCATGTGGAAGTGATTGTCCATGGAGGATCCCAGGACGGCGCGGCCAAAGGCTGCTTTGGAGGATGTCTGGGTGTATTCAAGGCAAGCAACTGCCAGGGCAGATACATTGACGGTTCAACAGGCAAAAGCTTTGCATACGGAGCCATAGGCGGACTGCTCATGGTCCAGAACATGGCCGATTCCAGGGCATGCGTGCGCCTGTCCGGGGCGGACGTGGTCTTTGGAGGGCGCATCACCAGTCAGGTGCAGGATGAGCTGGGCAACCTGGCAATACGGGCCCATCTCAAGGGATTCGCCTTTGAATACATGACCGGCGGCAGAGCCGTGGTTCTTGGAGACCCTGGTCCGTGGATCTGCTCGGGCATGACCGGAGGAGTGGTCTACCAGTGCCTTTACCCCGAGTACGGCTTCAGCCAGGACAGTATCAGCCGCCGCCTGGCGCACGGGGCCCACGTGACCATCGCCCCCATTTCCCGACAGGGAGTAAAAGACGTGGAAGAACTGCTCACTCCCTATATCCGTGAGCTGGAAAACAGCCTTCAGGTGGAGGAAGCCGAAAAAGTAACGGGCCTTCTAGAACAGGCTTCCTCCCGCTTCATATCCATAATCCCCAGGCCTTTGCGGGTCAGATCAGCTGAATAGTTTCCATCCGGAAACGGTTCTTTTTCCTTTTGGCTGCGTCAATCTGCACAATTATTCGTCAACGTATTAAGATACGCCTCCTCATAATTGCTTGATTTCCTTGCCAAAAGAAAAAACT
>PUMA01000073.1 GCA_003551155.1 Desulfonatronospira sp. | reverse complement strand
GCTGTTGAATGGCTGGCCCGCATGCCCAATGTGCAGGCCCGTGTTTCTTACGATACGCAGCGGACCCGGCTGCATGCCAAGGCTTATTTCTTCAAGCGAGATTCCGGATTTTCCACGGCCTACATCGGATCAGCCAACATGTCCCATGCAGCCATGACCAGCGGCCTGGAATGGAATCTGAAAGTCACTGAACAGGACATGCTGCATATCCTGGAAAAATTTACTGCAGAGTTTGAAACCTACTGGAACAGCCGCGAGTTTATTCCCTTTGATCCAGCTGATCCCGGGCCGCTGCGCGAGGCTATCAGCAGGGCAAGAACCTCCAAGACCCGGGCTCAGGTGTTTTTTGACCTGAGACCGCACCCCTTTCAGGAACGTATCCTGGAAGAACTGGAGCAGGACAGAAAGGTCAATAATCAATACCAAAACTTAGTTGTAGCAGCTACTGGAACCGGAAAGACTGTAATCGCAGCCTTTGATTTTCAGCGCTTTTTTCAGAGAAAGCAAAAACAGGCCAGGCTCTTGTTTGTGGCCCATCGCCAGGAAATCCTGGAACAGGCCCTGGATACTTTTAGAAATGTGCTTAAGGATCACAACTTTGCCGACCTTCTTGTGGGTCAGCACCGGGCTGAACAGGTAAATCATCTTTTCTGCTCGGTGGGTATGCTCACCAGCAGAAGGCTGTGGGAGCAGGTGGGCAGGGATTTTTATGACTTTATCATTATTGATGAGGCCCATCACGGCACAGCAGCCAGTTACCGGCCAATATTCGACAACTTTGACCCTGAGGTGCTCCTGGGCCTGACCGCAACTCCGGAACGTATGGACGGAGAAAACGTTCTGGCTGACTTCGGCAACCGTATTACTTCAGAAATCCGGCTACCTGAAGCACTGGAAGAAAAGCTGCTTTGTCCCTTTCACTACTTTGGCGTGGCTGATCCCATCTCTCTTAATGAGGACCGCTTCTGGAAAAAAGGCAAATATAACGTGGCTGAGCTGGAAAAGATCTATACCGGAGCCCATGCTCTGGCCAGGCAGCGCCTGGATGTAATCCTTGACGCTCTGAAGCGATACGAACCCGAACTGGGTGAGATCAAAGGGGTCGGTTTTTGTTTATCCATCAATCATGCACACTTCATGGCTGATATGTTCAGCCAGCAAGGCATACCTTCAGCTGCCCTGGTTTCTGGAGTCGACAACAACCAATGCCACAGCCTGCTTGAGCAGCTAAGATCCGGAGAGCTTACCTTTCTCTTCACAGTGGACAAGTTGAGCGAAGGCGTGGATGTGCCGGACTTAAACGTGGTCCTTTTTCTAAGACCCACTGAGAGCCTGACGGTATTCATGCAGCAGCTGGGCCGGGGTCTGCGCCATGCACCGGGAAAGGACTGCCTGACCGTGCTGGACTTTGTGGGCCAGGCTCACAGAAAATATCGCATTGATACAAAACTTAAGGCCCTCTTGCCAAGACATCGCTTTTCCATTGACCATGAAGTGGAAATGGATTTTCCTCATTTGCCGCCTGGCTGCAGCATCCAACTGGACCGAGTCTCCCGTAAATATGTCCTGGAAAATATCCGGGAAAACCTGCGCAACCTGGCAGTGCAGGTCCCGGAGAGACTTCAGAACTTTGAAAACGAAACCGGACAGGAACTGACCTTTGGCAATTTTATCATCCACCACGATTATGAACCGGAACGTTTGCTGGTCAAAGAGACCTGGAGCGGCTGGAAGTCAAAGGCGCATTTGTCAGAAATACCCAGTGATCCTGATCTGAAACGCTTGAAAAATGCGTTGATCAGAATAGCCCAGATAAATGGACCCCGGGAAATCGCCAGACTGAGAAGAATAGTATTGCACTTGCAGGAAAAGGACATTGCCCAGGCCCTGGCAACTGCCGGGGATACAGCCATTTCCACGCACTACAGGATCTGGGCAGATAAGGTTGACAACCTGGACATGTCCTCGCTGGAAGATTCATTTGTCCGGCTTTCCAGGAACCCTGCAACCCTGGCTGACATGGACGAAATCCTGGTCTGGGGGGTTCGTGAATCAAAGATTGAAGGCAAGCATCTTGATCTTCCTTTTGAAAACCACCTGGAGCTTCACGCCAGGTATGCCAGCCGGGATATTAATGCTGCCCTGGGGCTGGCAAACCTTGATTCCACAGGTCCCACAGGCATCGGCATATTGCATGCCAAACAAAACAAGACCTATGCCCTGCTGATCACATTTCAAAAGACCGAGCGCGAATTTTCGCCAAGCACCATGTATTCTGACTACCCCATCAGCAGACAGCGTATCCACTGGGAGTCCCAATCCACGAACACCCAACAGGGCCAGACCGGCCAGAACCTCATCCATCATCGGGAAAAAGGCTACACTGTGCTTTTCTTTGTCCGGGAACAAAAGAAAAGCCTCGGTGTTACCATGCCCTTTACTTTTCTGGGTCCGGGGGAGATGATAAGCTTCGAAGGAGAACGCCCCATCAAGATGAGCTGGGAATTACAGCATCCCATGCCGGTGGAGCTATTTGAGAACAATAGGCTTGGTGGTTAGCCCGGCTGACTTCTTTAAGCAGAGTTTACAAGTGCAGATTCGAATTGGATCAACCAATGAAGAGAAGCTTAGAGCATGAATGCAGAATATACTGAATACATGATTAAAGAAAATCTTGATGGGAGCAACAAAGCTTCATCTTACCTCAGGGCCTTGGAATTACTCCAGCCAATTTTGGCTAGAAAGGGGGGTGCTTTTAAGGACTGTGGCAACATTTATGAAGTCCGATCTGTTGAGCGCATTGCAAAACTCTATGAGTTTATATTGGAGCAGCAGAGGCTTGGAGAAAGAGGAATTTTTGGAAATGAAAAACCTTCCAGCTATTGGCGTAATCGATACTATTCTGCAGCGATTAGTAGTTATAGGAAATTCTTGGTTTTGTATCCTTTCCAACAAAGACTATGGGAACTTTATATTCAGGAAGATGTACAACCATCTGAGCTTGCACGTCAATTGGAGGAAGAAAAACTGGAAAACCATGAAGTGCTTTTTTCAGAAACAGAGTTTGAATTTTCAACAAGAAGCGGCAAAGAGACTTTAATATACGTTAAGAATCGTATTAATCAAGGTTTCTTTCGGAAAATGATTCTTCATGACTACTCTAGCCAGTGCTGCATTACAGGATTAAATTTGGTCGAGATTTTAAGGGCAAGTCATATAGTAAGTTGGGCAAGCGACATACAAAATCGCATGAATCCTGCAAATGGTATATGCCTTTCCGCAACATATGATGCTGCCTTTGATCGGCACTTAATATCTTTTGACGAGGATTATAGAATGATTATTAACCCAATCCTCAAAAATCACTATACAAATGAGGCCTTTAAAAAATGGTTTTTAGATTTCAAGGGAAAAAGAATAATCATGCCCAAGAGGTTTTCCCCTGATCAGTCTTTTTTAGCAGCCCATAGGGAAGGATTCAGTGCTTTAAGCTAAAGGCAAGCAAAGGAGATATTCATGACAAATAGTCAAGATGGAATAATTCCCCGGGATACCTGGAGGGTTATAAACATGGGACCCAATGAAAATTGTACTCCTCGGAGACAGCAGGCTAATATTCGCCCTGGCAGATGTCACCAGCGACCCGCGATATAAATAACAGTTACATACCACGTGAGGCCGTCATGCCCGGATCAATATTCATCATTCAAAACGACGATACCCTCGTTGAAATGACCCACCAGCCCTACACCACAGAAGATCATCTTCAGCGTTTTCTCGAGCGTTATCCCTCATTGCTGGCCGGGGACCAGGTAGACGCAGCTGCGCCACGGCGCTGGCTACTTATTGCCAGGGAAATGCCCATTCCGGATCGTGAAGATGGTTCCGGCAGATGGTCTCTTGACCATCTCTTTCTTGATCAGGACGGCATTCCAACGCTTGTTGAAGTCAAACGCAGCAGCGACACCCGAATCCGCAGAGAGGTGGTGGGACAGATACTGGACTATGCAGCCAATGCCCTTTTGTACTGGCCAAGCGAGGAAATAAGGAGCCAGTTTGAGAATCGCTGCAGAAGTAACTCCATTGATCCGGATGAGGAACTTCACAGGTGTTTGGGGCCGGAAGTTGAGCCTGAACGTTTCTGGACAGCCGTGAAAACCAATCTGGACGCGCACAGAATCCGGCTTCTTTTCGTAGCAGATGAAATCCCTGATGAACTCAAGCATATCATCGAATTTTTGAATGGTCAGATGAAATCAACCGAGGTCCTTGGAGTCGAGCTCCGGCAGTACCATGGCAAGAACCTGAAGACCCTGGTTCCCAGAGTGATCGGAATGACTTCTGATGCCCAGAAGGCCAAATCGCAGCGCCCAGCCAGTCGCATCTGGGATGAACAGTCCTTTCTTCATGAGATCCAGGAAAGGGTGGACGGGCAGACAAAGGATGTGGCTGTTCGGATTCTTGATTGGGCAAGATCGAAGGACCTGCCGATAAAGTGGGGCAGAGGCGGATATGTCGGCACTTTTTATCCCGTTATATCTACCCCGGAGGGGGCATGCAATCTGTTCGGGGTATCTACTGAAGGCAAGATTGAAGTTGCCTTCAGCTATCTTCTTTTTAGCTCTGATGAGCAGAGGGCTCAGCTGCTCCAGCGTCTCAACCGTATACCCGGGGTATCTTTCAAGGAATCGGCGGTCAGGTCCTGGGGCAGTTTTCCCATGTCGGTTCTGCACGATCCGGATCATTTGAAGCAGTTCTTTGAGACATTTGAATGGGCGGTTACTCACTTGTTTAACCTTTAAACGGCCAGGCAGGAGAACATGCAATGGGTCAAGAAACAATCCCCCATCAATCGCGAATGGATGCGGCCAGGAAACTGGTAGTCGACAGCGCTTTTGTTCCATGTCCTGCGGAGGATGGAGATGAGATTTATCCAAACGGCATCTTTCTTTT
>PUMA01000022.1 GCA_003551155.1 Desulfonatronospira sp. | reverse complement strand
CCCACAAGCATGCCGTATCCTCCTGACTCGTGGGCCGCCTTGACCACAAGGCTGTCCAGGTTGGCCAGCACATGATCCAGGTGCGACGGTTCACGGCAGAGAAATGTGGTAATGCTGGGGATAATGGGGTCTTCATCCAGATAATACCTGATGATTTCCGGTACATAGGCATAAATGGCCTTGTCATCTGCCACGCCCGTCCCGGGGGCATTGGCCAGGGCCACCTTTCCCCGGCGGTAGACATCCATTATGCCCGGCACCCCCAGAAGGGAATCCCTGCGGAAGACCAGGGGGTCAAGAAAATCCTCCCCGATACGGCGGTAAATAACGTCCACCCGGATCAGCCCTCTGGTAGTGCGCATGTATACGTATCCTTCATGGACCACCAGATCTGCGCCCTCCACCAGGGTCATTCCCGTCTGCTGGGCCAGAAAAGAGTGTTCAAAATAAGCAGAATTGAACACTCCAGGGGTGAGCAGGACCAGGTTCGGGGCTGTCTGACTGGAGGGAGCAATGGAGTGGAGCATATCCAGAAGCAGGGAGGGGTAGTTGTCCACCGGCCTGACCCTGGAAGCGCTGAAGACAAAGGGGAAAGTCCTCTTGAGCACCTGGCGGTTGGCCAGGACGTATGAAACTCCGGAGGGGGAGCGCATGTTGTCCTCGAGGACATAAAAATCGCCGCGCGCATCGCGCACCAGGTCAGTGCCGGTAATATGACACCATATCCCCCCGGGGGGATTCAAATCCCGGCATTCTGGAAAATATCCGGCCGAGGTTTCAATCATGTCACGAGGGACGATCTTGTCCCTGACAATATGCTGCCGGCTGTACACATCATTGATGAACAGGTTCAGGGCACAGATTCTCTGCTTCAGACCTTTTTCCAGTCTTTCCCATTCGGTGTTCCCGATCACCCTGGGCACGATATCAAAGGGAAAGATTTTTTCCGTGCCCTGTTCATCACCGTAAACTGCAAAAGTTATTCCCAGGTCAAAAAAGGCCTTCTCAGCAGCGGCCTGTCTGGCCTGAATCTCCAGGGAAGAAAGGGAGTTTATTTTTTCCATGAGAAGCCTGGTACCAGGACGCGGCTTTCCTGGGGCCTCGAACATCTCGTCGAAGAACGGGCCTGGATCATAGGCGTCAAAATTTAAAATATTGTCCATAATGTTCCCTGGGCGAGCATGACAAGTAATGCAGATCATGAATGTGGATTCTGGTTCTGATCCATCCGGAACTGCGGCGCAGGCAAGGTGCCGGTAAAGTGTTTTTTATTAGCATTGAGCAGAAATTACAACAGGAAAAAGGTTAAGGCATGCCCGGAAATCAGAATTGTCTTGCTTTATTGCGTGTCCGGCAGTAAAGAAAATCAGGTACAATTATGGACAAGAAACTTTTGTTGAATGCAAGTATTTCAATGGCCTGTAAATGATATGAACCTGCTGCGGCTGGTGATTCATGAAAACAGTTACCACCTTCCCTGAAAGGGTCAGAGTTCTGGAGCATGTGTGGATACCCTTATCCGACGGAACCCGCCTGGCAGCCAAGGCCTGGATCCCTGAGTCCGCTGAAAGAAAGCCTGTGCCGGCCATCCTGGAGTATATTCCCTACCGCAAGCGGGATTTTGAAGCTGTCAGCGATTCCATAACCCAGGGTTATCTGGCCGGATACGGCTATGCCTGCCTGAGGGTGGATCTGCGCGGATCAGGTGAATCAGAAGGAGTGCTCAGGGACGAATACCTGCAGCAGGAACTGGATGATGGGCTGGAGGTGCTGGAATGGATGGCTGCTCAGCCCTGGTGCGACGGCTCTATCGGGATGATGGGCATTTCCTGGGGCGGGTTCAACTCCCTGCAGATAGCCGCACTTCAGCCGCCCCGGCTCAAGGCCGTAATCACCGTGTGCTCAACAGATGACCGCTATGCCGACGATGTACACTATATGGGTGGCTGCCTTCTGGGAGACAATCTTTCCTGGGCCTCGACCATGTTCGCCTACAATGCCTGTCCGCCTGATCCGGACCTGGTGGGGGAAAAGTGGAAAGAGATGTGGCTTGAGCGCCTGGAAGGCAGCGGACTGTGGCTGGAAAACTGGCTCAGGCACCAGCGCAGGGATGACTTCTGGAAACACGGCTCGGTCTGCGAGGATTTTTCCCGCATCAAGTGTCCGGTCCTGGCTGTGAGCGGATGGGCCGACGGATACACCAACGCAGTGTTCAGGCTCCTAAGCGGTTTGAGCGTGCCGCGCAAGGGTCTTATCGGTCCCTGGAGCCACAAGTATCCACACTTCGGAGTGCCCGGGCCAGCCATGGGATTTCTGCAGGAAGCCCTGCTCTGGTGGGACACCTGGCTCAAGGGAAAAGAGACCGGGCTCATGCAGGAACCTATGCTCCGGGTCTGGATGCAGGACAGCGTCCCTCCCAGTCCCCTGTACAAAAAGCGCCCGGGCCGCTGGGTTGCAGAATCTGCATGGCCTTCGGACAATATTGAAAACCAGAGCTTTCATCTGCATCCGGGACATCTGCTTCTGGAGGGGAGTCCTGAACAGGCAGTGCCCATGACCATCCAGTCGCCTCTGAGCGTAGGCCTTTTTGCCGGGAAATGGTGTTCGTATGCAGCGCCTCCTGATCTGCCCCATGACCAGCGCGAAGAGGACGGCGGGGCCCTGATTTTTGAAACCGGCCCCCTGGAAACCCCCCTGGAGATCCTGGGTGCGCCAGTGCTGGAGCTGGAACTGTCCTCCAGCGAGCCAGTGGCCATGATTGCGGTGCGGCTTTCGGATGTGGCCCAGGACGATAAGGCCACCCGGGTTACCTACGGCCTGCTCAACCTTTGTCACCGGGGCAGCCATGAATCGCCCGAGCCCATGGAACCGGGCAGAATCTACAGGGTACGCATCCAGTTGAACGATATCGCCCAGCACTTCCCGGCCGGGAACCGCCTGCGCATTTCCATCTCCACCTCCTACTGGCCCCTGGCCTGGCCGCCGCCACGGCCGGTGCGCCTTACAGTGCTCACTGGTTCCAGCCGACTGGAGCTGCCTGTGCGCGGAAACCGTCATGCTGATGAAAGTCTGCGCCCATTTCCAGGGCCTGAAGGAGCCCCGGCAGTTAAAGTCAGCCAGTTTCAGCCCAAACGTCACAGGTGGCGGGTCATCCGGGATCTGGCAGAGGAGGAATCCACTCTGGAAGTGATTATTGATGAAGGCACTTTTAGTTTTGATGACATAGACTGGACCGTGACCAGCCGGGCTACTGAATGGTATTCTTTTCAGGACGATGACTTTTTGTCCGTGCGCGGGGAAACCCTGTGGTTCAGGCGCTTCCAGCGCGGGGGATGGTCAGTTGAGACAGTGACCAGGACCGTGCTTACCTGTTCCCAGGCCCATTTCCGGGTGCATGCGGAGCTTGACGCCTACCACGGGGATGAAAGGGTGTTCTCCCGCAACTGGCTGTGCGAGATCCCCAGGGATCATGTGTAACCCTGCCGCAACCGTAACATGGCCTTGTTCCATGGATTTTTTTCCAGTCTGATAGACCTCTCAGGCTTCGAGGCTGGGTGGATCAAAGCATGAAAACCTCTGGCCAGGCAGAGGACAGGACTTGTTAATGGCCGCAAAATTCACCCTTGTAATTCATGCCGGTTGTGAAGGCATTATTCCGAAGCACTACAGCGCTGAAGCTGAGCATGAACACCTGGAGTATCTGCGCAAAAGCCTTGCAGCAGGGCGTAGGGTTCTGGAAGGAGGCGGCCACGGGCTGGATGCGGTCTGTGCTGCAGTCCAAGTCCTGGAAGACTGCCCCCTGTTCAACGCCGGGCGCGGATCAGTATTCACTCACGAGGGGACAATAGAGATGGATGCCTCGGTCATGAGTGGCAAGGACCTTGCCGCCGGGGCTGTGGCCGGCGTAACCGGCATCAGAAATCCGGTGCAGGCCGCAGCCCTGGTGTTGACCAAATCTCCCCATGTCCTGCTCATGGGCACGGGCGCCGAGCGTTTTGCCCGTATCCACGGTCTGGAAAGGGCTGATCCCGAGTATTTTGAAACCTCCAGGCGCAGGGAAGAGTACCTTGCCGTCAGAAAGCAGGCCGGGGAACGGTTCGGCACGGTAGGGGCGGTCTGTCTCGACATGGCGGGGAATCTGGCAGCAGCCTCGTCCACCGGGGGCATCCCCTGCAAGCAGCATGGCCGTGTGGGGGATTCGCCGGTTATCGGGGCAGGGATCTACGCGGACAACGCTGCCTGCGCCGTGAGCTGCACAGGCGAAGGAGAGTTTTTTCTGCGCCGGGCAGCGTCCAAGCGAATCGCCGCCCTGGTGGAATTCGGGGGATTTTCCCTGAAAGCTGCTGCCTCGGCAGTCCTGGAGAACATCCGGACGCTCGGTGGAAAAGGCGGAATAATAGCTGTGGATAATGCGGGCCGTTCCGCAGTCATCTTTACCACCAGAGGAATGTTCCGTGGCCTGGTCCGTGAGGGAGAAGCGGAGCGGGTGGCCATGTTCGGACCGCCTGGTGCGTGGCAGTAGGACTGCCAGCAGGAGGAGCCCTGGAAGCAATGGGAAGTTGCTGCTTTCACCTAAACTCAGCTTGATTTTCACTCAATAATCCGTTTGTCATTTGGAGTCTTTTATGAGTACCCCGGACTTTAAATTGATCGAAGCTGGTGCCTTGCGCCTTGCCGCCAGCTGGCAGGATCGCGCCAATGAACTGCTGAGTGCGGAGGAAAAAGCAATCCAGGACCAGATGCAGCGTTTGCTGGGCCATCCCATGGACCGGGTGGTCCTGACCCGTCTCATTGATCAGTGCTTTCGCTCTCATGACTATCAGCGGGTGGCGGACCAGGTGAATCATCTGCTTTCCCTATATGGGGTGCCTGATTTTTTTTCCCGGGTGGAGCGGCTTCTGATCCAGATGTTTTTGGGGATGGGGCGGCATTTTCCGCAGTTTTCCGTGCCGCGGCTGGTGGAAAAGATGCGCAGTTCTTCTTCCCGGGCCAT
>PUMA01000094.1 GCA_003551155.1 Desulfonatronospira sp. | reverse complement strand
TCTTATCCAAAAGATCAAAAATTTTTCCTTCTCAAACCTTATTTGATCAAGATAATCAAGCTCAGGCCAAACATCCAGGACCTGTATCTGAAGAGGTATCAGTGAAATCTGTCAAGATAAGTTTGAGAGGAAGAAATAACAGTTTATAAAAGGAGCGGCGTCATGAAGAACAATGAGCACTGGGAGTTGTCTCCAGCAAAAAAACAAAATTTTTTTAAAACACCTATAGTTGTGGTGATAGCGGCCCTGGCCTTGTTTTTTTTCCTTGCCTCCTGCACTTCAAACGAACAAACGGGTGATGAGCAAGCAGATCCAGATGAATCTCAAAAGGACCTTGCAGAGATCAATCAGTTTGAAGCCGGAGATTTTGAGAGTCCAGACATTTGCAGGGGATGTCATCCTGAAATATATGACCAATGGTCCAAAAGCAAACATCAGTATGCCTGGGTGGATGAATTCTACCAGCCGGATTACCTCAAGGCCAGCAAGGAGACGGACGGGTTAACCGATGTATTCTGCGGGGAATGCCATGCTCCCGTGGCAGTCCGAACACAGCAGCTGCCCCCGCCGGATGGAAGTCTTTTTGACGACACATCCAAAAGAGGCATTTCATGTGATTACTGTCATACGGTAAAAGAAATCGTGGAGCCCTTAAACGTAATGACGATTTCAGCGCCTGGAGATATAAAGCGCGGCCCCAGGGGGGACGGAGAGGCTTCCTATCATGAGGTGGAATATTCAGAAATGCATACCGACTCTGTTTTTTGCGGGTCATGTCATAATGTGAAGCACCCTGTTTCCAGGGCTGTCATCATTGACACCTATGATGACTGGAAGCAGGGTCCTTATGCCCAGGAGGGGGTCCGTTGCCAGGACTGCCATATGACTCCTGGGCCCGGCTTTGAGAAAAATCCCGGGAAATCAAGTCCCATGGGTTTGGAAAGGGATCATGTGGCAACCCATTATTTTCATGGCGGCAGCACTTTTTTCCAAAAACGCAAAGGCAATGAAAAACAGGAGGAGCTTGCAATGCAGATGCTTCAAGCCGCTGCCGAGCTGGAGGCTGAAGCCGCTCTATCGGAAAACGGAGTCGAGCTGGCAGTGAGGGTGAAAAACGTCGGAGCCGGACATAAAATTCCCACCGGAGTCACCTACATACGTAAAATGTGGCTGGAAGTCACAGTTGTGGATGATTCCGGCGGGACAGTATACAGCTCCGGGCACCTGGTGGAGGGTAACCATGTGGATCCGGACACTGAGTTTTATCGCAAGACATTCAGGGATGCCGAAGGAAATCTGACTCAAAAGAGCTGGATTGCGGAAGAGATCGCCTATGACAGGAGGATTCCAGCTAAAGGATATGACCAGCAGGTATTTGAGATTCTGCCGGAGGGCTTAAGCGGCGAGTATCAAGCAACGGTTCGTCTTATGTACCGCTCCATGAGTCAGGAGGCGGCAAACGAAATGGGAATCGAGGGGCTTGAGGTCCCCGGGATTGAAATGGCCAGGACGGAATTGAGCATAAAATAAGGCTGTCAGGGTTTCCCCCCGGCACTTTCATTAGATGCGCCTGCAAGTGGCTTTTCCGCGCTTACCTCACTTTTTTAAATCATGTTGAAGCCAGCCGTGATGAGATGAGTGCGGGAAGGCCAGAATTGTTTATGCCAGAAAGAAGTTTCAGGCACAATTAAAGGTCTTTATTCAGGACATCTGACGTCTGGTTTCCTCCCAGATGGCCCTGGAGCGGGATTCATCCCCCAGGACGCCCACCCTGACTCTCACATGGGATGTGTTGGCTGCCAGGTAATCGATATGGATCCACACATTGGTTCCGTCCCGGTATTTGCCCTTTATCCTGACAGAGTCAATGCGTTTTTCCTCTTCCTCGACAATAATGTTTTGCACATGCATGGCTTTTATGGTTGCCTCGTGCACAGTGTGCATGTTTCTGGCCACGTCTTCCCGCAGCCACCCCTTGTAGTAAATGGCTGCCCCGCCTCCGGCGGCCCCGCCCAGAGCGAACCAGCATCCGGAAAGTCCCATACACAGAAAGAGAATGAGCAGGATACATGTTTTTTGTCCGGCGTGAGTCATGGTTGTCTCCCAAGGTGTGTTTCCGGTTATCTTATATCAGTCATCAGTTGCCTGAAGGCGGTGACTTTTTTCAAAGCTGACAACCGATCAAGATTTGCTTAAATATAGCCCCATTCCTGCAGTCTGGCATAAGCATGCCTGGCATAGCTGCCCTGAGTCACCTGCCGGAGATAGGCCTGATATTTACCGGCTGCACTGTCCCTCTGATTCATGCCTTCGTAGCTATAGCCCTGGAAAAAAATGGTGTTGGGGTTGCCGGGCAGAACATCCTGATAGGCGTTAAATCGGGAAAGGGCCTGTTCGTAATTTTTTTGTCCAAGATGAGCCATGCCCATGACGTGCAGGGCCTGGGGTTCATCCGGGTAGACCTCCCGGGCTGTTGAGGCGTATTGGAGTGCCTCCCGGCTCCTGTCCATAACCAGAAGACATTTGGCCATCTTCAGGTTTCCTGCATAATCCCCGGCAGATACATCCAGGGCCCGGCTGTAATGTTCTCTGGCTTTTGCCGGTTCTCTGGCCATCATCTGCTCGTCACCTTCCTGCATTTCCTCCACTGCCTTTTTTATAAGTCTCAGTCCGGCAGTATTGTCCATGTACCTTTCCCGGTAAAAAGGCCTGTTGTCGGCAGGGTATTCTGCTTTCACGCGATTTACAGCACTGTTGTAGCGTTCCCTGCTCATGGGGGGGGTAGAGAACAAAAGCTCCAGAGAGCCTTTGTCCTTGTCGGACATCTTCTTGAGCATCTCCATTAGCCCCACAAAACCCTCTGGGTTGTAATCAGCCTGGGCCATGTATTCCAGGCCCAGTTCGTCTGCTTACCTTTCCTGGTTGCGGCTGTAGCTGGCCAGGAGGGCGCCTGCCCCTATGCCGCCCAGTCCAGCCACCACATTCTCCCACTGAGGACCGGCGGCCGCAGCGGCGCCTGAAAAGACCACCGCAGCCAGGAGCCCCCTGGTCATCCTCTGGGCTGTATGTCTGGCTGATACATGTCCTACTTCATGTCCAATAAGAGATGCCAGCTCAGCTTCGTTCTCCAGTTCCAGAAGAATGCCTCTGGTGATGCCTATGGTGCCTCCAGGAAAGGCATAGGCGTTTACATACGGAGCATTCAGGGCAGTGAAGGAATAGGGCATGTCAGGACGGTGGCTGTGCCGGGAGACTTCATGACCCACATAGGAACCATAGTCTCTCAATGCCCTGTCCTGAACAGGGCCATAATCAGCAGAGATCTGGTGAGGGGAGTTTTCCTTGTCCAGCCTTATTTCCTGGCTTTCTGACATAAGTATAAACTGAGGTCTGCCGGTAACAGGATGTGTTGCGCAGCCCCATAACAGAGCCAGGGAGCCTGTTCCGGCAAGATACAGGAAGTGCCTGCGGGTCAGGTTGCCGGAGATGGGTCTGATAAATTCATGCTGCATTGTTATTGATGATTCTGCTATAGTTTTAAGTTCCCAGCAAGGCAGGCCCTGCTGAAGTTGACAGATTTTTCTGCATGTTCCTTCTTTTACTACAGGGCCTTTTTCAAGGCAAGCATATATTCGGATAAGATGTTTCAGGGAGGGGAAGTTCGAGATGGAGGTCAAAATACAGAAAGCGCTAATAAAGGGTAAAGAAATGTCCTGTCCGGGAAAAATCTTGACATAAGATATGGATGCCCGTAACTGGAAGCAATTGACTTACAGAAGGAGCAGATATGGCCAAAGAGGAAGCAATAGAAGTAGAAGGCGTGGTGGAGGAAGCACTGCACAATGCCATGTTCCGCATCCGGCTGGATAACGGGCATGAAGTGCTGGGGCATATTTCCGGAAAAATGCGCAAGTTCTATATCCGCATCCTTCCCGGGGACAGGGTTAAGGTGGAACTTTCTCCGTATGATCTGACCCGCGGCCGGATAACCTATCGATTCAAATAACCTTTCCCAAACCTTTTTCTGCTTCTTTTTGACCTTCGGGTGAATAACCTGGCCTTACAACATAAATGTCGGAAATAGACCTGCATACCCATTCCACTGCTTCGGACGGAACCCTCACGCCTTCTGAACTGGTCAGACATGCCAGAGATATTGGTCTGAAAGCCATAGCCGTTACAGATCATGATACCGCCGGTGGGCTGAAAGAGGCACTTCAGGAGGGAAAACGCCTGGGTCTGGAAGTCATACCGGGCTGCGAGTTAAGCGTTGAATATCCAGGTCTTATGGACATCCTTGGTTTGTGGCTCAAGCCCGAAGCTCCTGCCCTGAATGCGGCTCTCAAGGAGCTCAGGGACAAAAGAGATATGCGCAACCAGCTTATTATTGAAAAACTGCAAAAGCTGGGCATAGAAATCACCTACAGGGAAGTCAGGACACTGGCCGGAGATGCTGCCATTGGCAGGCCGCATATTTCCAGGGTGCTCATGAACAAGGGTATTGTTTGTTCGGTGAGGGACAGCTTTGACCGCTACCTTGGATCAGGTGGCAAGGCTTATGTTCCTAAACAGAAATTCAAGCCTGAAAAAGCCATATCCGTGCTCAAGGATGAAGGAGCCCTGGTTGTTCTGGCTCACCCGTTTTCCCTGCACCTTGGCAGTAAGGATATGCATCGGGAGCTGATACGGCTAAAGGATCTCGGCCTGGACGGTGTGGAGGTGTTTTACCCGGAACATACCCCTGAGCAGATCAAAGAGTATGCTTTTCTGTGCCGGAAACTGGGCCTGTTGCCCTCGGGCGGTTCGGATTTTCACGGCTCAGTCAAGCCGGAAATTCAACTGGGCACGGGGAAGGGAAATCTGGATCTGCCTTATTCCATTGTGCAGGCCCTGAAGAACAAAAGACTGGAGCAGGGGCTTTGGGTGTAAAGCGTTCTGTTCCTGAACTTCTGTGCCCGGCCGGGGATCTGGAGCGTTTACAGACTGTATTGTTTTATGGTGCGGATGCGGTCTACCTGGGCGGGCACCGGTTTAACCTGAGAGCCAGGACCAGAGGGTTTGACCTGGCTGAGCTGTCCAGGGCCATATCCATGGTCCGCAGGGCCAAGGCCAGGATCTATTTCTGCCTGAATGCACTGATCAGCGAGTCCTCCCTGGACGCTTGCCGGGGTTATATCCATGAGCTGTCCGGAATGGATCTGGACGGCCTTATAGTTTCTGATCCCGGCCTGGTAAGACAGGCCCGCAAGCTGGCTCCGCACATGCCGCTGCATCTCAGTACCCAGGCAGGGACCTATAACAGTGAAGCAGCCCTGTTCTGGCGTGACTGCGGGGTGAAGCGGGTCAATCTGGCCAGGGAGCTTTCCCTTAAGGAGATCAAAGCTCTTGCCCGGCAACCGGATGGTCCGGAACTGGAGATGTTCGTACACGGGGCAATGTGCATGGCTGTTTCAGGTCTGTGCCTTTTGAGCGCCCATCTCAACCGCAGATCAGCCAACTTTGGTCAATGTACCCATCCCTGCCGTTTTGACTACAGACCAAGGGCTTTGGCCCTTGAAGAGAGCACCAGGCCCGGGAAAATCTCCTGGCAGCTCTGGGAAGAGGAGAAGTTTTCCAGGATTCTCAGCGCTGAAGATCTGTGCCTTGTCAAATTCCTGCGCTGGATAACAAAGAACCGGATCCACTGCCTCAAGATTGAGGGCAGGATGAAAAGCGTTGCCTATCTGGGAATAACTGTGGATGTATATAAGACGGCTCTCAAAGATCTGTGTGCTGGAAAATTCAGGCCCGGTCTTTATTTGAAGGAGCTGGCCAGGATCAGTTCCAGGCCTTTGGGATCAGGTTTTTTTCTGCCAGAGAGAAAAATATTCGCCCGTTCCGAAAGCCCGACCCCAAGTAAAAGAATTCTGGCCCGTGTGGATGAGCAGCTTGACCGAGACCAATGGCTGGTGCAGGTCAAATCCGCCTGGAACAGCAGTATGGACCTGGAGCTTGTCTTGCCGGGCCTTTTGCGGCCATACCTGGCTCAAGGGCATTACAGTCTGGAAGGAATTGGAAAAAGTCCCGGACCAGTGGTGCATTCGGGACTGAATGCGATTCTGCGGACCAGGGATGAACGTCTTGCAAAGGGTGTTCTGTTGCGTGAAGCATAATCCTTACCGGGAACAGATCTGGATTCAGGGCTGGTTGTGTGGATCTTGCTGATAGCAGTCCCGAATCAGTTCAAATGATCTGTGAACCAGGTTTTTGCGGGAGTTTCCCCAGGCTTCCATGGCTTCGAAAATATGCACTTCGGCCCTGACCCCGGAGTGGGTAAAAAGTTTCAGGATGTGAAGGGGAAAAAGAGTTCTGTGCCAGACCACGCGGTTCAAGGTGGCAGGAGTTACAGGTCTGTCGTCCAGGTGGGTGTACCTGATGCATACCGGCTGGATCACGGCCCTGGCCTGGATTGCTGCCTGAAAAAGAGCTGATTTGAAGGGTAAAAGCTTATGCCCGTCAGACGTGCCGGCTTCAGGGAAAAGGGTGAGCACGAAATTTTGCCTGAGCAAAGAGGCGATCCTCTGGATTTCGTCATGCAAATAGGCCCTGCTTCGTCTTTCCACGAACACAGTGCCCCCGAACCTGGCCATCTGTCCAAGAAAAAAGGTCCTGGAAAGCTCCACCGAGGAAATGAACAGCATGGGCCTTATGGCTGCCAGGATGAAGATGTCCTTGTAGGACAGATGGTTGGCGACCAAGAGAGTCCCGCCGGACAGGATTTGGCCCCGGGAAGTGTGATCCAGTACCCGAAAGCGGACCCCCATGATTCTGAGTAGAATCGGAGCGAAAAGGTGCATGCAGCGGGAAAAGTATTCAAGTTTTTTTCCCCGGTTCAGGGCAAGGCACCGCACTGCACATGAAGCAAAGGCAAAAATGCAGGCCAGAGCCAGAGAAGCCAGGGTTCTGAAAAACAACCTGAACCATTTCATGAGAGTACTGGGGATTATCCTTTTAAATAAGCTGGTTCTTATGCAATGAACCATAAAAAAGCAACTTTTCTGGAGGATGCGGCCCCGCTTGAAAAAACAGATCGGCTATAGTAGTTGCAAATGATATTATTGTGTTCATCTTCAGCCTAGGAAAGGAGAATCAACGATGCAGCAGACCAAGATCATTCTCGATGAAAGGGAAATGCCCAGACAGTGGTACAATGTATTGCCGGACCTGCCTGAACCTCTGGCTCCTCCACTGGATCCGGAAACCAAGAAACCCATTGACCCGCAAAAGATTTCAGCCATTTTTCCCATGTCTCTCATTGAGCAGGAAATGTCTGACAAGCGCTGGATAGATATACCTGAACCCCTGATGGAGATCTACACTTTGTACCGCCCTTCTCCACTGGTCCGGGCCAGACGTCTGGAACAGGCCATAGGCACCAGGGCGAAAATATATTACAAGGATGAATCGGTTTCACCGGCAGGTTCGCACAAGCCGAACACAGCAGTGGCCCAGGCTTATTACAACAAGATAGAAGGGGTTAAAAGGCTGGCCACTGAAACCGGAGCGGGCCAATGGGGCACGGCCCTCTCTTTTGCCTGCAAAATGTTCGGCATGGGATGTACTGTTTACATGGTTCGCTGCAGTTATGATCAAAAACCCTACCGGGGAATCATGATCCGAGCTTATGGAGCCGAGGTCTTTCCTTCTCCGTCCGACAGGACCAGGGTCGGAAGGCTGGTTCTGGAAAGGGATCCCCAGTCCGGAGGCAGCCTTGGCCTGGCCATATCCGAGGCAGTTGAAGATGCCGCGGCCAATCCTGATACCAAATACGCCCTGGGCAGCGTGCTCAACCACGTTATTCTGCATCAGACCATAGCCGGCCAGGAGGTCAAGAAACAATTGCACATGGTAGGGGATGATCCGGATGTGCTTATCGGCTGCGTTGGTGGAGGCAGTAATTTCGCCGGACTTATTCTTCCATATATACCCGAGAAGCTCGAGGGCAAAAAGATACGTTTAATGGCTGTAGAACCTCAGGCCTGCCCAACCATTACCAAAGGCCGCTTTGCTTATGACTACGGGGACATGGCCAAGCAGACCCCGCTTATAAAAATGTATACCCTGGGACACGGCTATTTTCCCCCTCCCATTCATGCAGGCGGGCTACGCTATCACGGTGAAGCTCCGATAGTTTCGCATCTGGCCAAGCTTGGTCTCGTGGAGGCCAGGGCATATTTTCAAAACGAGGTCTTTGATGCAGCAAAATTGTTTTTGCAGACCGAAGGGTTTCTTCCTGCACCTGAAACCGCACATGCCATCAAGGCAGCCATTGATACAGCCAAGGAAGCCGAGCCAGGGCAGGTGATCGTGTTTCTTTATTCCGGACACGGCCTCCTTGATCTGAGTTCTTATGATGCATACCTTAAGGGAGAACTCAAAGATCAGGCCTTTACCAGTGAGGAGATAGAGCAATCTCTGGCGGAATGCCCGCAGGTGTAACTTCTAAAAATATAAGGAGAAAATTATGCTGGAGACGTTTAAAAAGGGAATCTTGACCGGACTCGGTCTAATTGTGGTTACCGCTGAAGAGCTGGAGAAAAAGGTCAATCAGCTCGTTGAAAAGGGCAAGCTGTCCACAGAAGAAGGAGAAAGCATTGTCCGGGAATTTATGCAGAAGAGCGAGGATCAGCAGAAAGACTTCCAAGACTGGATTTTAAATACCATAAAGAGCGGCAGGGAAAGACTGGACCTGGCTGGAAAGGAGGAACTGCATGATCAGGAAGCCAGGATCTCCAGCCTTGAGGACCGGGTATCAACTCTGGAGAGTTTACAAATGAAGGAAAGCAAAAAAGATAGTCCCTGATGTCTACATACATACATTCTCACCTCTACAGGGATATTTGAATGGATATAAGAGCCATTGCTCACCTGGGCCGCTTTCGCGAAATCGTGACCACCCTGGTCAAGTACGGTTTTGACGATATTGTGGACCGTCTGGAAGTTCCCGGGCGCAAGTATCTGGAAAGAATCAGGGTGCACACCGCGGACTTGAGTACCTGGGAACGTATTCGAATGGTACTGGAGGAGCTGGGTCCCACGTTTATCAAATGCGGACAGATAATGTCCCAGAGAGCTGACCTGCTGCCCAGGGAGCTTCTGGACGAGTTGCGCAAGCTTCAGGACGATGTTCCACCCGAGAGCTTTTCCGAGATCCGCAAGGTACTGGAGCAGAGTTTTGAACACCCCTTGGAGGAGATTTTTTCCGAGATCGAGGAGACACCCATTGCAGCGGCCTCCCTGGCCCAGGTGCACAGGGCCAGGCTCAAGCATGATGAACTGGAGGTTGCTTTAAAAATCCAGCGTCCGGATATTGCAGACACCATCAAAAGTGACATGGATATCCTGGAGAGGATAGCGGTCAGGCTGGACGGCCGTATCGAGTCTTTCCGGGTGTACAATCTTCCCCAGCTGGTGCAGAGGATAAGAAAGCTCATGCTCCAGGAACTCAACTTCATTCAGGAAATGCGCAACATGCAGGTGGTCCGCTCTCATCTGGAGCCTGACTCAGGCATTATCATACCGGAGGTGTATCCGAAGTTCTGCGGTCACCACGTGATCACCATGGAGCTCTCCCGGGGCAGCAAGATGAGGGACCTCAGGATTTCAGCCCTCAAGAACCGGGCCAGTCTGGCCAAGCGGGGACTGAAATTCTCCATAAGGCAGGTCCTGGAATACGGTTTTTTTCATGCTGATCCACATCCCGGAAATATCCTCATAGATGAGCATGAGAATATGATCATCCTGGACTGGGGCATGGTTGGCCGACTGACCAACAAAGTCCGCTACGAACTCATAGATCTTATTGGAGCAGTGGTGGACAATGATGTTGAAGAGGTCACCGAGATCCTCATTTCCTTTACCATGGGCCGGGAGAATGTTAACCGGACCGTTCTTCAGAATGAAGTCCTGGAAGTGATAAGCCATTTTACTCGGCTGCCCCTCAAAGAGATCAATCTGGGTCAGCTGCTCATGGAGCTGACCTCCATCCTGCGTTCCCACGGCAGGATTCTGACCACAGACCTGTCCATCATGATCAAAGCATTGATTACTGCGGAGGGAACAGCCAGGATGCTTTATCCCGAGCTTGACGTGATCAAGGAAGCCGAGCCTCTGGTCCGGCAGTTCAGCAAAGACCGTTTCAGACCGTCCAACCTGCTTAAAGGGCTGCAAAAAAGCAT
Source organism: Desulfonatronospira sp. (assembly GCA_003551155.1). GTDB lineage: Bacteria > Desulfobacterota > Desulfovibrionia > Desulfovibrionales > Desulfonatronovibrionaceae > Desulfonatronospira. Next base: position 9,787 of record PUMA01000094.1, on the reverse strand, counting down.
CAGGTATCTGCTCAGGTTTCAATACGAGCTACCCAGGCAGACCCTGGACATCGTTGGCAAGCTTGACAGAGGAGAGTTGGCCATCCGTTTTCAGCATCAGAATCTGGAAGGCCTGCAGGCCACTCTCGAAAGAATAGTCAACCGCCTGGTGGTAGGAATCATCACCGCTGCACTGTTTCTGGGTTCCGGAATGATCATTGTTGCCGACACCGGTCCCAAGCTCTGGGGTTATCCGGCTCTGGGGGTGATAGGATATGCCATAGCCATAATTTTATGTCTAAGGCTGGTTATGGCCATGATCCGTTCCAGAAAGCGCTGAGTCCTGGCCATTGTCCCGGCTCAGCATCCGGGCCAGATGCAGAGCATGTTTCAGGATCATGCTCTCATCCCGGATGTGGTTGTCTCTGGCCCATACTGTGGTCTTTCTGATAATCGTGCCCACCAGGGGGCCGGGCTTGATCCCGGTATGCTCAAGTACCTGTCTGCCGGTAATGACCGGCTTTATGCATCCGTTTTTTTCATCCACCCACTCTCTAACTCTGTCTCTGGCCCGGGCCAGATTTTTTTCCAGCTCCAGCAGGTTTTTTCTGCCCCGGGCCGCCTGATCGCAGCGGGCAGCATTCACCAGCAGACCCCAGAAAGGATTTTCCATTAGTTCCAGAATCTTGGAAGTGCGCATGAGGTGCAGGGAATGCATGTGCATGTGAAGGGCTGTGACTGTCTGGACAGCCAGGATCATTTCCCGGGAAAGCCTGAGTCTTTCGCCCAGGGATGCGGCCAGCTTTTCTCCTGCCCGGGCATGTCCGGGATAAGTGGCTTGGCCCTGTTTGAATCTGATTGTTTCAGCTTTTCCTGCATCATGTACAAGCAACGCCATGTTCAAAACCGGATCAGCTTCCGTATTTACCTCAATTGCTCTCAAGGTGTGTGCAAACACATCTCCTTCAGGGTGGTGCCGGGGATCGTGGGGAAGATTCTTAAGAGCGGTGATTTCCGGCAGGAGATGTTCCAAAAGCCCCAGATCGTCCATCAGCCGTATGCTTTGAGCAAAGCCGCAGCCCGGCAGGGAGGCAGCTTTTATTAATTCTCTGCTGATTCTTTCCGGGGCGGCCTTGGAGATCATCTGTGCATGTTTTTTGATAGCTGCGGCAGTCTCCTGTTCCAGATTCAGCCCAAGTTCAGCTGCCAGACGCACCGCCCTGAGCATGCGCAGCTCGTCTTCCAGGATCCGTGCACCCGGATCCTGAACTCCCCGGATCAGGCCAGATTTCAGGTCCATGAGACCTTCCCAGGGATCAATCAGATTCAGATCCCGGTCCAGAGCCATGGCGTTGATGGTGAAGTCCCGGTGCATGGCATCTCTTGAAAAAACGAGACGTGTTTGATCCTGCATGGTAGCGGGCCAGACCGTTTTGTTGTTCAGGCCTCTAAAAGAGGTGGTTTCAAAGTGATGTCCCTGATGAACAATGCAAAGGGTTTTGAAATCCCGGCTTTTTCCCACCGGGTAAGTCTTGAAGCGCTCTGATATCTCCGCGGGATTCATATCCGCAGCCAGATCCAGATCCCTGATTTTTCTGTTCAGGATCAGATCCCGTACAGCTCCGCCCACTATCAGTGCAGTGCCTCCATGCTCACCCATAATCCTGATCACTTCTCTGGCAGCGGAGAAAGCCGGATGGGTTGATGCTGTTTTCATGGCCTGCTCAGGCAGACTCCGAATCTGCAAAACAGGCGGTGTGGACTTTTTGTCCGGGGAAGAGTCTTTACGGGAAGGGTCATTGTCCATTGCCTGTGGCCTGTCAAGAGGGTTGATTCAGATGTAGGTCCTGGCCCCTACGAACCTGGAGCGGAAGTACGGATCGGATAATCTGGCCGTGGTAACGTTGCGTCCGCTGGCCGGGGCATGAATGAAGCGTCCGTTTCCAATGTATACACCAACATGGGATACCCGGCCCCTGCCCATGGTATCAAAAAAAACAAGATCCCCTTTCTGAAGGGTGTTTTTTGAAATCCGCCGGCCTGTGCGGTACTGCTCAGCAGCAACTCTGGGCAGATTAAGACCGTTTTTGCGGTAGACTGTCATGGTCAGTCCGCTGCAGTCGAATCCGCTTTGCCTGGAGGACCCCCCCCATCTGTAGGGGGTGCCCATGAAGCTCTGGGCGGTATTCACCAGTTCCTGCCTGAGATAATCAGACCCCAGGCTGGGCAAAAGGGCAGCAGCATAGTTTTCGGGTATAACAATAAAATAGCTGTCCAGAAGACCGCGGGCTTTGAGCCTTTCAGCGTGATTTCTGGCTGTCTGATAGGAGGGGTAATTTCCGAAGCGGACTTTGTATAAATTATCCCGATCAAGAAAATAATAGGCCTGGAGAGGGGCCTGATCCAGCTTCTGCATCTGGCGAACCGCATTGTCCAGCTTTGAAAAGGCCCCAACCTGGACACTGTAATTCATGTTTTCCAGAGCAACAGCCGGGGGTGGATAATCAGGCTTGGGCGTTTTAGGTCCACAGGCGCACAGCCATATACCCATGCAAATCACCAGGACAAGACCCAGATGCTGTTTGAGCATGCTGCTTACATCTATGAAAAACCACAATTTGTCAATTATTCTAACGCGGGCTTTGCCCGCAGCCCAATAAAGAAAAGAGCTTTTTGACAGGATTGACAGGATTAAGAGCCGGATTAAGAGAGAAGCATTTTTGTTCCGCCCGGATGGCGGACCAAAAGGTGCTTATCCTGCAAATCCTGTTAATCCTGTCTAAGATTCTTGTTTTTTGTGACAGGGTCTCAGGAGTAAGCCACTAAAGAACTGATTGATCATATTTTCAAGGAAGATTCATCCAGCACAGAAGGTCGGTTTATCCTTCATGTTCCTCAGAATACCATTCTTTCTGATTTTTCGGGAATTCGTGTCTTTGCTTCGGTCATTGACTAAAGAGTGCCCTTGCGCTTATGAAGCATCATTATTTCTGAATTGGATGCTTGTTAGACTTAATTACGAGGGACCGGAGTTCCAGGAGCATTTATGGGCAGAATAATTGCCTTTGCCAATTACAAGGGCGGGGTGGGTAAAACCACCAGTGTGGTTAACACTGCCCATGTCCTGGCCATGAACAATAACCAAGTGCTGGTGGTTGATCTGGATCCCCAGGGAAACGCTACACTTACGCTGTCCCGCTCCAATCCCTTTGAACAGGAATATACAATTGGCAATCTTCTGGCAGACAAGGACCTTCTGCCCCGGGACTGCCTTGTACATACCTCTTATCAGGTTGATCTTATTCCAGCCAATCTGAATACCTACGCCCTGGTCGCTTCCCTGCCTGCCAATTCGGCCAAGCGCATCTTCGGACTCAGAAACAGGATTGCAGAGCTTGCCAGCCAGGGCTGGAATCATGACTATATCCTGATCGACTGCCCTCCTCAGATTGAAGGAGCCCTTATCACCAATGCCATAGCAGCTGCTGATTATTATGTCCTGCCCATTGAAGGCGAATCTGTATACGCCCTGCAGGGAGTGGGACATCTGATGCAGGCTATTGAGGCTATCCGCGACGACAGCGGCTCCAGCATAAGAATGCTGGGTGCACTTGTGACTATGCATGACGCGCGGACTACCGCAGGAAAGACTGTGATGCAGGCTATAAACAGATATTTCCAGGATATGGTCTTCAAGACCGTGATTCGAAGAAATACAACAATCAATAAAGCCAACCTAAGCAACCGGTGTGTTTGCGATCTGGATCCAAAGTCTTCCGGATGCGAGGATTACCGAGCTTTTGCTGCGGAGTTGATCCAGCGGATAGACAGGGTCTAGGCCGGGATCGGTCCTGTTCCATTGAGGTTGGCTCTGATCCAGAAAATGTATTAAAACCCAGCCGAGGAATTATTATGCCCAGGCAAACCAAGAAACAGAAATTTCAGAATGAAAGCGGGGAGGCTCTTAAAAGTCTGCTCAATGATCAGGTGGAAGCCAGGCTTAAGAGGGAGATAAGCATTTCCCACGGACAGCCTGTCCCGGCCTTGAACAAGGGGGAGAAATCTGCAGCATCAGAGGAGTCTGAAGTGCCGTCCTCACGACATGCCGTCCCCGGATCGGATCCGGAGCTCAGAAAGATGCCCGGACAGAGGGAAACAAAGGTTCAATTGACTTCACGTATTGAAAAGCTGCTCAGAGAGCTTGCACTTCTTGAGCATCAATACTTGAACATTCAGTCCGAGCTGGATGAGTCCAGGCAGATCCATAAGAATTACGAGCAGAAAATTGAACTCCTTGAGAAAGAGAAGCAGGACCTGGAACACGAGCTGGAGAGCAAAGACATGCTCATCTCCAGACAGCAAAAGCGGGAGGAAGAGCTGAATGGGCAGGTGCAGGGACTTGGTTTGGAAAAAGAAGAGCTTTCAAGGAGGCTGAGGGAATATGAAAGTGATCTGGAGATCAGGATACAGGCAAACGCCAGGCTGTCCTCGGCTCTTGATGCAGGCAAGGCTGAACAAGCAAGACTGAAATCTGACCTGGATGTCATGAAGCAGAAGATGGACAATTTGAAAGAACAAAACATACAATTGAAGGATAAGGTAAAGGAAATGGAAATGATGCAACCTCATGAGCAAACTGAACAGAAAGCATCTCGGGACATGATGTCTGCTGAGGACTGGAGAAAAAAGGCTGATAGACTCTGGGCCGGGGTAAGGTATACAGCTCCTCAGCAAGCCATAGAATTTCTGTCCACTGGCTTGAAGCTGGAGCCGGAAAGAGCACAGCTGTACAACGACCGAGGACTGGCTAACCTGGATGATTACAGGATAAAGGAGGCCATTGACGACTTTACAGCAGCCATTGCCTTGAAGCCTGATTTTGCTGAAGCTTACCATAACCGGGCCGTGGTGTTGCTGCGCGACGGAAAAAAGTTTGCAGCAAAAAAGGATTTTCAGATGGCTGCCAGACTGGGCCTCTGGATGGGTCTTAATTATCTGCGTTCTCCTGGCGCTAGTCAGGGGCTTATGAGCAAGATACTCATTGCTTTAGGTATTAAAAGGAGGGAAATGAGATGACAATCAAGGTCGTGTTTTATTCCATGTACGGTCATATTCATGCCATGGCTCAGGCCGTGGTCCAGGGAGCTGCAAGGATAAACGGGGTACGGGTTGACCTTAGGAGGGTACCTGAAACTTTGAGCAGGGAGACCATGGAAAAGATGGGTGCCCTTGAAGTTCAGGAAAAATTCCAGGATATCCCGGTGTGCAGCGTGGATGAACTGGCCGAAGCTTCAGGGATCATTTTCGGTACCCCGACACGGTTCGGAAACATTTGCGGTCAGATGCGCCAGTTTCTGGATGCCACTGGAAAATTATGGGGATCAGGTGCACTTATCGGCAAGGTAGGCAGTGTATTTGTAAGCAGTGCCACCCAGCACGGCGGACAGGAATCCACAATTATCAGTTTTCATCTCACTCTTCTGCATCATGGCATGGTCATTGTGGGTCTGCCGTATTCCTTTCAGGGTCAGATGCGCATCGATGAGGTGACCGGAGGGTCTCCATACGGAGCTTCAACCATAGCCGGTGGAGACGGCATGCGCATGCCCAGTGAGAACGAACTTGAGGCGGCTAGATTTCAGGGCGAACATGTAGCTTCCATTGCCGCAAAGCTGGCTTCGCATTCATAAGGATTTTGAGCGGGTTTTACGAACAGGTGCCTTGATTGTCACCGAACAGAACCATTTTCTTACTATAACCGGGCCTTGACCAGCGGGGTCAGGCCTGTAGAACAAAGTGGCCGGGCCGACCTCAGGGAGGGGAGTCAGGAATTTCTTCCAGGGTGTTCATCAAACTGATTGTCAGGCTCAAAAAATCAGCTTCCGTGAGAATGCCCACCAATTTGCCTTTCTCAACAACCGGGAGGCAGCCGTATTTATGTTCCAGCAGCATTCCTGCGGCATCTCTTAGACTATCTTCGGGGGAAGCCGTCTTGACTCTGAAGTTCATTATTTCTTGTATAGGAATATTCATATCCAGCTCTTCCTGGGTTTTGTGATCCACCCCGGCCAGCTTGGAAATTGTTGCGGATAAAATGTCCCGGTGGGTGAGCAGCCCGATGAAGTTGCTCTCATGGTCAATAATCGGGATATGCCGGATCCTGGCCAGATTCATCAAAGATCTGGCCAGGGCCAGGTTGTCAGTCTTCTGCAGAGTGAACAGGTCCCGGGTCATGAGATCTCTGACTTTAAGCATGTTTTTACTGCCTTGATATGATGGTAGATTTGAACCGGACGTCAGCAGACACACTGGCTTATTAAGTTTGTTCTGGTAACCTTTCATACATGGACACGGAGTGACAGTCAAATATTAACCGCTTCAGGATAACTGACTGCCGGCTGCCAACAAAGAGTTGGACAGAATTATCAAAAGCGCTTAGAGATCCTGCTTGATATCCGGGTTGGGTTACTTTTTTCAGGGAGGCAGAAGCTCCTGGATGCATTAGAAAACAGAAACAACAGATTCGCAGGATTGAACAAAATTGAGCATTGACCCCAAAAGGATCCGGGAAAAAATGGTCCGGGAGCAAATTGATTCCCGGGGTATAAGTGATGAGGAAGTCTTACGGGCCATGCGAAAGGTGCCCAGACATCTTTTTGTTGACGAGGCTCTGCAGAACCAGGCGTATGCGGATCACCCCCTGCCGATAGGTCATGGACAGACCATATCTCAGCCCTATGTGGTGGCCATGATGACTGCCATCCTAAAGGTCAAGCCCGGCATGAAAGTGCTGGAAATCGGTACCGGTTCAGGGTATCAGGCCGCAATCCTGGCAGAAATTGGCGCTGATGTATACACAGTGGAAAGAATAAAGCCCCTGTATCAGATGGCCAGACAGAGGTTTACCCAGTTGAAATATTTCCGGATCAAGACCAAACTGGATGACGGCACTCTGGGCTGGCCGGAGCAGGCCCCTTTTGAGCGGATTCTGGTCACTGCAGGGGGACCTGATGTTCCTGCTCCGCTGCTGGAGCAGTTGAGCGACCCGGGAATACTGGTCATTCCTGTAGGCGAGGACCGGAGGTACCAGCAACTTTTGCGGCTGACCAGAGAAGGGGGGCAGGTAAGCAGAGAAAATATGGGCAGCGTCGCCTTTGTCGATCTGGTGGGCAAATTCGGCTGGTAGTTTCTGAGAACAGGATAGGGATTTGCTGATATTTCAGAAATGGATGGGAAAGCTTTGGGATCTGGCCGCCCGCAAGGGGGCTGAAAAGGTCCTTATGCTGGTGGCCTTCACCGAATCCATATTTTTTCCTATTCCCCAGGACCTGTTGCTGATTCCCATGGGCCTTGCCCAGAGGAAAAAAGTTTTCAGACTGGCAACAATCTGTCTGATTTTTTCAGTACTGGGAGGAGTCACCGGGTATCTGATCGGGCTTTTTTTCATGGAGCTTGTAGGAATGGCCATAATCGGCTTCTACGGGCTGGTTGAGCAATACGAGACCATCCAGGTATGGTATGACCGCTATGATGCCTGGGCTGTGGCTGTGGCAGGCATCAGCCCTATTCCCTATAAGGTATGTTCTTTGAGTGCTGGAGCTTTCAGAATAAACCTGGCTGTTTTCATCATTGCCTCAGTGCTCAGCAGGGGGGCCAGATTTTATCTGATCGCAGGTTTGATATACTGGCAGGGAGACAGAGCCAGGCTGTTTCTGGAAAAGCGGATGGACAAGTTCATCGTGGCCACCCTGATGCTGGTGCTTCTGGGATTTATTTTTATCAGGTTTATTTGAACCTGTTTTTTCTTGCGGGTAAATCCAGGTATTTTAACAGCAGCACTATACAAAAGATACAACAACCAAGGAGTTCTAAGTCATGGCCGGGGATAACAAGTCATGTCCCACCTGCCCTTCAGGAAATGTCCAGGGGAAAAAGGGCAAAAGTCCTTCCCGCAGTATCCAGGATGAGCTTATCAGCTCTACGCTGGCCAGAATAAAGTATAAACTGTTTATCATGAGCGGCAAAGGAGGAGTTGGGAAAAGTTCCATTGCTGTTAATCTGGCCGCGGCACTGGCCAGCAAAGGGAAAAAGGTGGGACTTCTGGATGTGGATATTCACGGTCCCAGTGTTCCGCATCTTATGGGCATCAAGGGCCTTCTTGATGTAGGTCGGGGCAAGCTTATAGAGCCCAAACATTATAATGAAAAGCTTTCTGTGATATCCATGGAGTCTCTGTTAAGAGATCCGGATCAGGCCATATTGTGGAAGGGACCTATGAAGACCTCCGCCATACGACAGTTTGTATCAGATGTTCAGTGGGGAGAACTGGATTATCTGGTGATTGACTCACCCCCCGGGACCGGTGATGAACCCATGACTGTTTTGAAGACCATCCCCGATGCTCTGTGCATCGTGGTCACCACGCCTCAGGAAATTTCCCTGGCAGATGTGCGCAAGGCCATCAATTTTTTGCAGTACGCCAAGGCCAATATACTGGGTATTGTGGAGAATATGAGCGGACTTGCCTGTCCCCATTGCTTTCAGAAAATATCTCTGTTCAAGGAAGGCGGTGGCAGGGATCTGGCCAGAAAATTCGGCCTGGAATTCCTGGGGGCCATTCCCCTGGATCCGTCCAGTGTGGTTGCTGCTGACCAGGGGATACCTGTGGTTTTGACAGACTATCCTTCACCTGCAAAAGATGCTCTCATGGACCTGGCCAGCAAGGTGGATCAGGCAGCGCAGAACAGTCTTGAGGCAGTTTCCACTGCGCATAAGTCATAACCCCCTGGCCATCTGTCATGAACTTTTTCCGGACAAAAATATCTTCCACTGGATGCAAACCGACCAGAGACAGGGCCAGTGTTGGGTGTTTAGTGTGTCATAAGAAGAAATTGTAAAATTTCTGTTTAAATGTCTTGCATTTTTTTTCCACTAAATATAGATTACTTTTTTTTCCAGGGCTGGCGTAGCTCAACTGGTAGAGCAGCTGACTTGTAATCAGCAGGTTGCGGGTTCAAGTCCCATCGCCAGCTCCAGACGCGGAGGGGTTCCCGAGCGGCCAAAGGGAACAGACTGTAAATCTGTCGGCGTAAGCCTTCGGAGGTTCGAATCCTCCCCCCTCCACCAGTTCGAGACTTGCATCGTTTTTGACATACAGCACTGCCCCGGTTCATCCGGGCAGGCGTGTTCAGGCTTGTTTACTGTAGGAGACAGGGGTACCTGTTGCAGGACTACATGATCAGGCGGGAATAGCTCAATTGGCTAGAGCATCAGCCTTCCAAGCTGAGGGTTGCGGGTTCGAGTCCCGTTTCCCGCTCCACTTATGAGCAAATCATGAGCAGGCCCACGTAGCTCAGTCGGTGGAGCACTTCCTTGGTAAGGAAGAGGTCACCGGTTCAAATCCGGTCGTGGGCTCCATCCCAGCAGTAATCCCGTTATCCAGCTTGCAGTTAATGATCATGTTTGCTGGGCCTTTTTACGCAGTAAACATAATAAACAATCTCTGCCGCCCGTTACAACTTTTTAGGTCTTGCAGCTTCTGTGCTCATTCATGTGCCGGCATATTGACAGCACTATTCAGGCTCATTTTCCGGGCTGCCGGATACGGTGTGATGACTGCCTGTCAAAAATACAATTTGTTTATGTCCATGGCGCACGGTTTGTATGAAAATGAAAAGTCAAAATAAAATTCTAAAAATCAAATAGGGGGAGAGAGATGGGAAAGGCGAAGTTTGACCGTAAGAAGCCGCATGTTAACATAGGGACCATAGGTCATATTGACCATGGGAAGACGACTTTGACGGCAGCT
>PUMA01000134.1 GCA_003551155.1 Desulfonatronospira sp. | reverse complement strand
CGCTGTAAACCGCATGACAGAAGCGCTTCAGATATTATCCTGCTCCGGCCGGATTTTCATGGAGCATGGAAACAAACCTTAAAAGGAGGACCAATATGGCACTTGATCCCACTAAGCATGCTGACTGGGAAATTGCCGAAGAGGCAGAAACCAGAATGAAAACCGTCTATGAATTAGGGGAACAGCTGGGACTGAAAAAAGACGAACTCCTTCCCCAGGGACATTACATAGCCAAGCTGGATTACCGCAAGATCCTGGAACGCCTCAAGGATAAGCCTGACGGCAAATACATAGATGTGACCGCCATCACCCCCACTCCCCTGGGCGAAGGCAAATCCACCTGTGCCATGGGCCTTGTTCAGGGACTGGGTAAGCGCAACAAATCAGTCATAGGCGCCATTAGGCAGCCCTCCGGCGGCCCTACCATGAACATCAAGGGTTCTGCCGCGGGAGGCGGTCTGGCCCAGTGCATACCCCTGACCCCCTTTTCTCTGGGTCTCACCGGAGACATAAACGCCATCATGAATTCCCACAATCTGGGAATGGTGGCCCTGACCGCCCGCATGCAGCATGAAAACAACTACACAGATGCAGAGCTGGCCAAAAGAGGGCTCAAAAGGTTGAACATCCATCCCAAAAAAGTAGAATTCAACTGGATTATCGATTATTGCGCCCAGGCCCTGCGCAGCATCACCATCGGCCAGGGCGGCAAGATGGATGGTCCCACCATGCAGTCCAGATTCGACATTGCAGTGAGCTCTGAAATCATGGCCATCCTTTCGGTGGCCAAAAACCTGAAGGATATGCGCGGAAAAATAAGCAGAATCGTTGTGGCTTATGACCGCAATGACCAGCCAGTAACCACGGCTGATCTGGAAGTGGACGGGGCCATGACCGCATGGATGGTGGAGGCTTTGAACCCCAATCTCATGCAGACCCTGGAGGGACAGCCCGTGGCCGTACATGCCGGACCTTTCGCCAACATAGCCATCGGCCAGAGCTCGGTCATCGCCGACCGTGTGGCCCTGAAACTGGCAGATTACAATGTTACTGAAAGCGGCTTCGGGGCAGACATTGGCTTTGAAAAATTCTGGAACCTCAAGTGTCGCTACTCAGGTCTCAAACCCCATTGCGCCGTAGTGGTGGCTACCATCAGGGCCCTCAAGTGCCACGGAGGAGCGCCCATCCCAGTGCCGGGAAGACCCATGCCCGAAGAATACGGCAGGGAAAACGTAGGCTGGGTGGAAGAAGGATGCAGGAACCTTCTGCACCATATTGAAACCGTTAAAAAGGCTGGAATCAATCCTGTAGTCTGCATAAACGCCTTTTATACAGACACGGAAAACGAGATAAAGGCAGTTCGCCGCCTGAGCGAACAAGCCGGAGCCAGAGTGGCTGTTTCCAGGCACTGGCAGCACGGTGGTGCAGGAGCTTTGGAATTGGCCGATGCAGTAGTGGATGCCTGTGAAGAGAAAAACCGGTTCAGGTTTCTCTATGATCTGGATCCCTCCCTGGAAAAACGCATAGAACTCATAGCCAGGGAAGTCTACGGAGCCGATGGGGTCAGCTTCGGTCAAGAAGCTCAGGCCAAGCTCAAACGAATGGAATCTGATCCGGAAATGAAGGACATGGGCACATGCATGGTCAAGACCCATCTATCCCTTTCCCATGACCCCTCCCTCAAGGGGGTGCCCAAGGGGTGGAGCCTCCCGGTGAGGGACATTCTGACCTACAAAGGAGCCGGCTTCGTAGTCCCGGTGGCCGGAACTATAAGCCTCATGCCCGGTACAGGATCTGACCCTGCCTACCGCCGCATAGACGTGGACGTGGAAACAGGCAAAGTCAGGGGCCTGTTTTAACCATCCCTGCAAAACCAGATTCATTGTTTCAGGGGAGCAGCCAACCGCCGCTCCCCATTTTTTTGAAACTGTCCCGTCAGAATTTCTTTTTTGGCTTGCTCTTTGTCTGGGGTTTGGATAGTATGAATATATGAAATGATTCCGGCAAGGCCGGCCTCAAACGGAGGCTTACAATGGTGCGCAAAACCGGCCGTATTTTTTTCTCCGCAACCCTGTTCTGTCTTGTATATGTCTTTTTTGCCCAGGCCGATGTGCACCAGCAAAGACAGAGTTTTCTGCAGGCGGAAAAAGCCCTGGAACAGGGACGCATGGACAAGTTCCATGATCTCTCAGCCACCCTTACCGATTATCCCTTATACCCCTATCTGATCCATGCCTATCTGGTGAAGAATATTTCCCTGGATCGGGAAAAGGAAATTCTTGATTTCATTGAACAGTACTCCTGCACCCCCCTGTCTGGACAGCTGAGAAGCAAGTGGCTCGACTACCTGGCTGACAACAGGCACTGGTCGAGACTGGTCAGGGACTATCAAACTTCAGGCAGGGAAAGGACCCAATGCGCTTATGGAAATGCTCTGCATCAGACCGGCAGGCACAACCTGGCCTGGGATCAGGCTGAAAGGCTCTGGCTGCACGGACGCTCCAGGGCAAAAGAATGCGATCCTCTTTTTGATGCCTGGCGGAAAGCAGGCAGGCTGACCACCGACCTGGTCTGGGAAAGGATTGCCCTGGCCATGGCCGAGGGCCAGCTGAATCTGGCCGCATATCTACAAAGATATTTACCTGAAGAGGAGAAATCCTGGCTGGAACTTTGGCTGGAAACCGCCCGGAACCCTTCAGTGATTATGGATAAGGAATGGTCCCGGATGGATCATCCGGTGCTGGACAGAATCCTGGTTTACGCCATGGGCAGGCTGATCCGAGATGACACCGTGAAGGCTGCGGACAAATGGGACATGCTGAGCACCCGCCACGGGTGGTCCAGGGGAGACTTTCCCGGTGTAGAGCAGGAAATTGCGCTTTACCTTGCCCTGAGGCGCCACGAGCAGGCCCTCCAGCGCATGAAGGACATGCCCGAAAAGATACGCACCAGCACCCTGAGAGAATGGCATGTACGCACAGCCCTGTACCACATGGACTGGGAAGAGGTTGCCAGGGCCTGGAACAATCTGACTGAAGACCAGAAATCCAGCCCCAGATGGCAGTACTGGCAGGCCAGAGCTCTGGAGGAACTGGGAAAAGACAGCCAGGCAGCAGATATCTACCGCGGTCTTCTGGGAAGACAGAACTACTTTTCCCTGCTTGCTGCGGACAGGCTTCAGCAACCTTACACATTCCGGAACGACCCCCTGACCGCTGCTCCTGAAAATATTTTAAAACTGTACAGAGAGCCGGGGATTCAGAGGGCTCTGGAGCTTTTTTATCTGGAACGTTTCCTGGATGCCCGCAGGGAATGGGCTAGAGCAATGCAGGGCAAAAAAACCAGTGATCTGGCAACAGCGGCTGTTCTGGCCCACGATCTGGGCTGGACTGACAGAGCCATTCAGGCCGCTGCAAGTGCGGGCGAGTTTCAAGATCTCGTGCTCAGATTCCCTCTCTCCTATGTAGAAAATATACAGCAGCAGGCAAGGGATAAAAACCTTGATCCCGCCTGGATTCTAGCGGTTGCCAGACAGGAGAGCATGTTCATGCCTGATGCAAATTCACCTGCAGGGGCCCTGGGCATCATGCAGATCATGCCTGCAACCGGGCGGATAATTGCTTCCAGACTCGGAGAATCCATAGGCAGCCCGGGAATTCTGCTAAATCCGGAAACCAGTATTCGATACGGAACCTTTTATCTGCATATGCGCCTGGAAGAACTGCAGCAAAACCCGGTCCTGGCCACTGCAGCCTACAATGCAGGTGCCGGCAGGATCAGAAGCTGGCTTCCTGAGAACTGCAGCCTTCCTGCAGACATCTGGGTGGAGATCATGCCTTACAGGGAAACCAGAGATTACGTGGAAAGAGTATTCGCTTATACAGCCATTTATCATGTCCGCATGGGCCAGGTACCTCCCAGGCTCACCCAAAGAATGCCTGTCGTGCTGCCCAGAGATCACTATCCTGCCTATCTGGCTGATTCAGAAGACACTTCCTGACCCACTCGCTTCAGCCTCAAAAACTGTCCTTGATAAATTCGCAGATGCCCTTTAGATTGTTTTTCGTCGCATGAATAATAACCACTTCACCTCCTGTTTGCTTTGAACTTCATGCATGAACGTTAAAGCCTTGAACCCGGAGCTTGCAATATGTTCGGTAGACACTTCTCCTATTCTTCACCGCATGACTGGCCCCAGATAAAGTCCTGGCTGATTCTGAGAATGAAGCCGGATATGTCCGTGGAAGGCAGTGTCCGGGAAATCATGACCAAATTAAGTACCTCCGGGGACCAGGCCCTTCTGGAATATACCAGACTTTTTGACTGCGAGGATTTTGCTCTCGAGGACCTCCGGGTCACTCCGGATGAAATCCGTCAATCTCTTTCACTGGTCCCTGAGGAAGACCTGGACATCCTTTCCCAGGCAGCTGAAAAGATCAGGGCCTTCCATGCCGGACAAATGCAAAAGTCATGGTTTACCCCGGATCCTGACGGGGCCTTTCTGGGACAGATGGTAACTCCCGTAGCCAGGGCAGGACTTTATGTGCCGGGAGGCAGGGGCGGAGACACCCCCCTAATTTCCAGCCTGCTAATGAACGCAGTTCCGGCACTGGTGGCCGGAGTCGAGTCCATATGTGTTGTGTCACCTCCCCGCAGGGACAAAACCCTCAACCCCTGCCTTCTGGCTACTGCTCATCTTCTGGGGCTGCAGGAAATCTACAAATGCGGATCAGCCTGGGCAGTGGCAGCCCTGGCCTATGGAACCGAAACCATACCCAAGGGGGATATAATCGCCGGCCCTGGAAATATATATGTAGCCACAGCCAAAAAACTGCTGATGGGTCAGGTGGGCATCGATATGATCGCAGGCCCCAGTGAACTGGCTGTCATGGGCGATGCCACGGCCAGACCTGATTTTATTGCTGCAGACCTGCTTGCCCAGGCTGAACATGATCCCTTGTCAGGGACATATCTGATCACTGATCATGCCCCATTGATCCAGGCCACGGAAAAGGAGCTGGAAAATCAGGTCCAGAAGCTTCCCCGCCAGGATACAGCCCGCAGATCCATCGAGGACTGGGGTGCATCATTTCTAGTGCCTGATATGTATGCCGGATTGGATCTGATCAACAGCATCGCCCCGGAGCACTTTGAACTGTGTATTGATGACCCCTGGTCCATGCTGGCCGGAATAAAAAACGCCGGAGCCGTGTTCCTGGGCAACAGCAGCCCTGAGCCGGTGGGCGATTATTTCGCCGGTCCCAATCATGTCCTGCCTACCCTGAGCACGGCCAGATTTTCCCAGGCCCTTTCCGTGCACACCTTTCAGAAAAATATCAGCATTCTGTCAACCAATCAGGGTTACCTGGAAAAACACGCGTTGAAAATAGCCAGGCTGGCCAGAATGGAAAATCTTGAAGCCCACGCCCGCAGTGTGGAAATAAGAGTGCAAGGAGACTAAAATGCAAGTTGTTACTCAGACCAGTATCGCTGAATATCCTTTGCTCTCCAGGGGCAAGGTCCGGGATATCTATGAACTGGACCAGGACACCCTGCTAATTGTCACCTCGGACCGCATGAGCGCTTTTGACGTGGTCATGAATCAGCCCATCCCCTACAAGGGTGCTGTGCTCAATCAGATCACCATTTTCTGGATGGATATGTTCAAGGACATAGTAGAGAACCATCTGATAAGCTCCAGTGTTGAAGAATTTCCTGAAAAGCTACAGCCCTACCATGAAGAACTCCAGGGCCGGTCGGTCATGGTTCAAAAGGCTGCTCCCGTCCCCATTGAATGCATTGTCCGGGGATATATCACTGGATCCGGCTGGAAAGACTACCGGAAAACAGGACAGGTTTGCGGTTATGAACTGCCCCGGGGCCTTGTACAGTCCCAGAAACTGGAAGAGCCCCTCTTCACTCCCTCCACCAAGGCTTTGGCCGGAGAGCACGACGAAAACATTGACATGAACCGGGCCGGGGAAATCATCGGTCCCGAGCTTTTAAGAAAGGTAAAGGATCTGTCTCTGGACATCTATATCCAGGCCAGGAACTATGCTGAAAAAAAAGGAATCATTATTGCTGACACCAAGTTTGAATTCGGACAGAGAAACGGCCGGATCATGCTTATCGACGAGGCCCTCACCCCTGATTCTTCCAGATTCTGGCCCGCGGACCAGTACCAGCCGGGAAAAAGTCAACCCAGCTTTGACAAGCAGTATCTTAGAGACTGGCTTGAACAGTCCGGTTGGGACAAGAACCCTCCCCCTCCTGATTTGCCCAGGGAGATAATTCAGGAGACCACCTATAAATATCTTCTGGCCTACAAGCTTTTAACCGGAAAAGATCTCTTGCAGGGAGGGACTCATGCTTCTTAAGGACAAAAAGGCTCTGATCTTCGGAGTGGCCAATAATAAAAGCATTGCTTACGGCATTGCAGAACAGTTCAAGGCTCATGGAGCCTCCCTGGCATTCAGTTATGTGGGAGAGCCGCTCAAGAAAAGAGTGGCCCCCATCAGCGAAGAACTTGGAGGAGAACTCATTTTTGATTGCGATGTGACCGATGATGACCAGATCAGGGCAGCAGCAGAAACGGTTCGGGAAAAATGGGGCCGGGTGGACATCCTGGTTCATTCGGTGGCCTTTGCCAACCGTGACGACCTTCAGGGAAGGTTCATCGACACGTCCAGGGACGGCTTTAAGCTGGCTCTGGATGTCTCAGCCTACTCCCTGACTGCACTTTGCCACACCTTTGAATCTCTCATGTCTCCCGGAGCCTCGGTCATGACCCTCAGCTACTACGGAGCCCAGAAAACAGTCACGAACTACAATGTCATGGGCGTGGCTAAAGCGGCACTGGAGGCATCGGTCCGCTACCTGGCTGTGGATCTGGGTCCCAGCGGAATCAGGGTCAACGCCATAAGCGCTGGACCCATAAAAACCCTGGCTGCATCCGGCATTTCCGGATTCAAGACCATTCTAAGCACCATCGAAGAAAAAGCGCCCCTGAAACGCAATGTAACTCAGACCGACGTGGGCAAGGCCTCGGTTTTTCTGGCCTCGGATCTATCTTCAGGAACAACCGGGGAAATCATATTTGTAGATGCCGGCTTCAATATCGTAGGTGTTTAGCCTGCAGGTATAGAAGGTGCAGTCGGGCTGGACACACGGCATGAGCCGTTGAGGAACAGGCTGCAGGTTTCTGCTGGGTCCTCAGCCTCGCAAAGAACTCCATTGACAATACAAGCTGTATAGTTATTCTCTAACAATCATGTACCTGTTAAGTATTTATTTTATCCAGAGCATTCTTCCAATGCAAATTACAACCGAGGTGTATTTATGGAATCCCTGCTTGCATTGATACTTTTGGTGGTGGCCATGATCATCCTGCTCAAGATAGTTTTGCCCAGCTGCGGATTTCAGGGCGGCTGAAGTCCGGGCAGCTTAAGAGGCCGTGAGCCTGAACACCCAATGGATACCTCAGGAACAGAAGATTCAGAGGACAAAAAAAAGCCCTGAGCCCGAAATGATTTCCCTTGCCAGCCTTCTGTGTTAAAGTTATACTTTATGTTTTAAAACGCAAAAACCATCAGCTTTGGCCGCGTATGGGGCAATGTTTCTTTTTTTGCTCTCTGACTTTTGAACTCAGATTTCTGCCAAAGGAGAGGTGTCCGAGCTGGCCGAAGGAGCACGATTGGAAATCGTGTGCACCTTTAACCGGGTGCCGAGGGTTCAAATCCCTCCCTCTCCGCCACACCATATGCAGAAACCCTTAAGAGAAGCCGGGCGGCAGGGACACTGCCAACCCCGTCAGGCCCGAAAGGGAGCAGCGGCAACAGTCGAGCCTGGGTGCCCGGCTTCTCTTGCAGAGGCGTCTTTCGTTAACCCTGGTGTTCAGATTTTCCTTTGCTCAGGGATACTGCGAGAGACGCCTTTGTTTTTACAAAATCTAGATATTCGGAAACCTTGAGGGTGCTGCATTTCAATGCTGCCGTCCTCTAACCTTGTTGATTCCGAGAAGTATGATTTTCCAGGAGAACCATCAAGATGACCAGCCTCCAGAATAAAACCCTGATAGTCACCGGAGCATCCATGGGCATAGGCAGGGCAATTGCTCTGGGACTTGCCCGGGAAGGAGTGGACCTGGTCCTGAACGCCAGGGGCCGTGAAGCCCTGGAAGAAGTGGGTACAAGGTGTACTGAACAGGGCATCAAGGTTGCAACGGTTCAGGGAGACATATCCAGACCGGAAACTGTTGCCCGGTGTGCAGAAAAAGCTGAGAAGAACCGGAACATGTTCGGTTTCATCCATGTTGCCGGAATTTTGAACCCCGGACCCTTTATCTGGGAACTTGAACCCGAAGCCTTCAACCAGGTCATGGATACCAATGTCAAGGCTTCATATCTGCTGATCAGACACATAGTTCCGGTGATTCTGTCCAGGGGCCAGGGCGTGGCTGTATTTGTCGGTTCGGGAGCTGCCGAGAGAACCCAGCCGGGCATTGGAGCATACTGCGCTGCCAAGGCTGCTGAAGAAATGCTGGCCAGGCAGCTTGCTGCCGAGACAGACAGAGTCACCTCTTTTGTGTTCCGGCCGGGCATTGTGGACACCAGAATGCAGGAGCAGGCAAGACAGGCAGGGGGTGGAGCTGCTGACCTCCTGCATCGGGTGTTCAGACCCTGGAAAGAAAGAGGTGAGCTTCTCAGCCCTGAACAGTCCGCTGCCGACCTCATAGGACTGCTCAGGAAAGATCCCGGGCAGCTTCACGGCCGCACGTTCAGGGCAGGTTAAAAGGTGGATATAAGCAGTCAGGCGTGGTGGTACGGATGGCCACTGTTGATGCACACCCCTCGATAAATCTGTTCCATGAGGACCACTGCCGCCAGTTCATGAGGCAGGGTCATGCAGCTCAGGCTGATGAGTCTGTCCGCTCTGGACCTGATCATTTCCGATACGCCGTAAGCCCCGCCTACTAGAAAACACGGAATTCTCCCCGGGTCCTCCGCCCATTTGCTCAGTTCCCGGGCGAGGCCTTCCGAAGTAAAACCCTGGCCTTTTTCATCCAGAACCAGCAGATGATCCCTGGAATTGATCCGCCCCAGAATCAGCTCGCCTTCCCTGTTCCTGCGCACCTCCGGATTCTTGTGCCCGGTGCCTTTGATTTCACATAATTCCACAGGCATGCCAGCCTGAACTCTGTGCAGATAAAACTTAAAAGCTTCCTTGAAGAATAGCTTCTGGATGCTGCCTGCCAGCACAATCTTTATGCCGCGCATGTTACCTGATCAAGCCTCCATGGCCGTTTCCGCAAGGCCGGGAATGGAGTTCAGGTCCGGACATATGGTTATGCCCGCTTCATGCATGGCTGTCAGTTTGGATTTTATTCCCCCGGACTGTTCATCAAGTATGGCCCCGGCATGGCCCAGCCTTTTGCCCGGAGGGGCGGTCTGGCCGGCCACAAAGCCCAGCACCGGCTTGTTAAAGCCTATCCTGTTCAATTCCAGGCCCAGTTCCTCTTCGGCTGTACCTCCTATTTCCCCCAGCACCAGCAGGGCCCTGCAGATAGGATCTTCATGCAGCATGGAACAGAAGTCCCTGAAATCCTGGCCCACAAAAGGGTCTCCGCCTATGCCCAGGCACAGGCACTGGCCGATACCGGCAGTGCTCAGGGCATGCACGCATTCATATGTCAGAGTCCCGCTTCTGGATAGAACCGCCATTGGACCCTGGCTGAAAATGGACCCGGGCATGATTCCGATCTTGGTCTGTCCCGGAACCATTATCCCGGGGGTATTGGGACCCACCAGTCTGGACGGGGACTTTCTGATCACGGACAGGATCCTGACCATGTCCTGCTGAGGTATCCCCTCGGTAATACACACTATCCAGGGAATGCTGCAGGCAACTGCTTCCAGTACAGCATCCGCTGCCAGGGGACCGGGTACAAAGACTATGCTCGCATCCGGGGCATGCTTTTGGCAGGCCTGGTCAACACTGTTGTAGACAGGGATATCCAGAACCCTTTCTCCTCCCTTGAAGGGAGTAACCCCGGCCACTATGCGGGTGCCGTAGGCCAGCATTTCCCTGGTGTGCAGTGTTCCCTCGCGACCGGTTATTCCCTGCACCAGGACCCTGGTGTTTTTATGCAGCGGAAGAGGCCGGACCTGGGATTCGGATCCGGATCTGCCGTAACTGGAAACCCTGGGAAATTCTATGCGTTCAAACTGAACACCCCCCTGCGGCAGAGGACTCAGTTCCTTCAACCTGTCCAGGGCCCGGTCAAGATCACTGACAAAATAGACATTGCCTGCTTTCAGAGAGTCAATAACCTTTCCCGCTTCCTGGGCCCTGAATCCTGAGAAGCGGACCACCATGGGCTTGGGAGCATTTCGTCCATCCAGGAGCCGGTCCAGGGCCAGAGCCACTTTTTCACAGGAAAGAATCCCGCCGAAAACATTAATGAAAATGCACTCAGCCCTTGCATCGCTAAATATAAGTTCCAGGGCCCTGGAAATGCGCTCCTGGTCCGCGCCTCCGCCCAGGTCCAGAAAATTGGCTGCAGGCACGCCCGAAAAATTCAAAAGATCCATGGTGGCCATGGCCAGTCCGGCGCCGTTGACCAAGAGACCCACTCTGCCCTGAAGCTTGTGATAGCTGAATCCGGCCTGCCTGGCGGCATTTTCCTGGGATCCAAAGTGCTCAGGAACATAATACCTGTCCAGATCCCTGTTTATTGCCACATAATTGTCGTCCATCTCCACCTTGCCGTCCAGGGCTGTAAGCTGCCCATCTCGGGTAAGGACCAGGGGATTGATCTCGGCCAGCAAAAGGTGATTTTTCATCACTCCTTTATAAAGATTTTCCAGCAAAGCGGACCAGGGCGTGAATACTTCCCTGGCCAGGCCCAGATGAAAGAATCCCTGACGGATCTGGTAGTTCTGAAGACCCAGAAGCGGGTCAATATCCAGAAACAGAAAATTCTCCCGGCCTGTGGATTCTATTTCCACTCCCCCGCTGCGCCCGATGCTCAGGACCAGGTTTTTCCTTGCCCTGTCCAGAGTCAGGGAGACATACATTTCCCGCTGGATATCCAGAACCGGCTCCACTCGAACAAAGGGAACCCCTTCGCCCTTAATATTCATGGCCAGTATCTGCCTGGCTGTAGGCGCAAATTCTTCTGGAACGCGGCCCTTCTTGATCCCTCCGGCCTTGCCCCGGCCGCCGCTTAAGACCATGGCCTTGACCATCCAGGGCAATGAAAAACCGGGCTGGAAACTGTCCACCTGCTCCGGCGGCACAATCTCTCCTTGGGGAACAAACAATCCGCAACGGGCCAAAAGCTTCTTGCTCATGTGTTCGTTAAGCTTCAATAATTTCTCCTGGAATCAAACTGTACCCGTCAAGAGCTTTGAGCACAGCCCCATGAAAGCAGCACTTCGGTTCAAGCCCAAGCCGCCCGCATGGTTAAAAACACTGCTCTTCCAGCTGCAGCAGATCAAAATATACCTCTCTTCTTCTGGCCAGGATCACTTCATTTTTGTCCACCAGCACTTCAGCCGGCCTGGGCCTGGAATTGTACTGGGAGGACATGGTGAATCCATAAGCACCAGCGGAAAATACAGCCAAAAGGTCATCCTGCTCTGCTTCAGGAATCTCCCGGCCCTGGGCCAGAAAGTCCCCGGTCTCGCAGATGGGTCCCACCACATCTACATAACATAGAGACCCGTCTTTTTCCTGAACCGGGGCAATGCGGTGATAGGAACCGTACAGTGAGGGGCGCAGCAAATCGTTCATGGCCGCATCCACAATTACAAAATTTTTGGAAGGAGTCTTCTTGGTATATAGCACCCTGGTAACCAGTATACCGGCATTGCCGGCGATGACCCGGCCAGGTTCAAGGATCAGGGTCAGATCAAGTTCCTTTAAGCTGTCCTTTACTGCCCTGCCGAATTCTGCCGGATGCGGAGGATCTTCCTGGTCGTAGGTTATGCCCAGGCCACCTCCCAGATCCAGGTACCTGATCTCCATACCCAGATCCACAAGCTGGCCGTAAAAAATCTTGATACGTTCCAGGGCTTCCAGAAAAGGCTCCACGCTGGTAAGCTGAGAACCGATGTGGCAGTCAATGCCCACCGGCTGGATATAGGGGAGGGGCATGGCCAGCTGGTAGGAACTCAGAGCCTGCTCCAGGTCCATGCCGAACTTGTTTTTTTTCAGGCCCGTGGAGATGTAGGGGTGCGTCCTGGGATCCACATCCGGGTTGATGCGCAGACTGACCCTGGCCTGCACGTTCATTTCCCCGGCCACCTGGTTGATTTTCTCCAGTTCTTGCCTGGACTCGACATTGAACATGAGAATATCCGAAAGAAGGGCCTCGCGAATTTCATGTTCCCGCTTGCCCACTCCGGAATAGACTATTTTCTGCGGATCAATTCCCGCCTTCAGAACCCGAAAGAGCTCGCCTCCGGAAACTATATCCATGCCTGAGCCCATTTCAGCCAGGAGCTTGAGCACGCAGATATTGGAGTTGGCCTTGACTGAAAAGCAGGTCAGATGGGAGATGCCTTGAAAGGCGGAATCAAAGGCCTGGAAATGCCTGCGCAGGGTCCTGGCCGAGTAGATGTACAGTGGAGTGTCAAACTCTCTGACCAATTCCCTTATACTGACATCCTCGGCAAAAAGTTCCCGGTTTCTGTACTCAAAATAATGCATGCATCCTCCTGAAAATTAAGATTTGTCTACCTGCCGCTTGCCCCAGGGCAGTCATTTCTCTTATTTTTATGCCCTCTGCCTGCCACGACTCAAGTCGTGTTCCTCTGTTCTACGAGCTGCAGAGGCATCAGTAAAGTCTGTGCACTGCTGAGTGTACATCGCGGATATCAGGATATACATTCCTGCCCTTAAGCCGGACGCGGTAATAATGTTCAGGATCAATACCGCAGTAGACAGCAGAAATCCGGTCCTGCCGGCGCAGGACTTCAGGAGAGTTAAAGTCCAGATCAACACTGGAACTTGCCAGGAAGGGACAGGCCGGACAGGGGACATGAGACTTTTCCACCTGCAGGACCAGGCCGGCCAGATTGCGATAGTTGCCCTGGATTCCGGCTTCCAGATACAGGCATTGATCTGCTAACCGGACCTCTTTAATGTGAATGGAAAACTTTTCTTCATCAGCATCAGGCTCGGGCCAGACCTTTTTTCCGCAGCCGGCTGCCGCCAGAAGCAAAATCGCCAGACAGATACAGATACAGGTGCAGATCCTCATGATTGTTAATTGATCCTGTGTATGTTTCCCTCTGCCCTGGAATGCATGCTGCATGCCGAGAAACTGAAAATTTGTGTATGGCTTCAGCCGTCAATCTTCGGAATCAGAACCCTGGCTCTTTGAGTCAGAATTGATATTCTGCTTCCAGCGGGCCAGGGTATTCAGGGCCTCAAGAGGGGTCAAGGAGTTTATGTCCAAACCGGCCAGACTGGACAAAATCCATTGAGACCTTTTATCCAGTTCAGGCCCGGGGCGCTCCTTTACCCGCGGCATGCCCTGCTCAAAAAAGGTTTTTCTGTGTTCCCTGACCACTGATCTGCGGTCTCTTTGCCTTTCCAGACCCAACAAAACATCTCTGGCCCTCTGGACCACCCTGTCCGGAACCCCGGCCAGCCTAGCCACCTCAATACCGTAGCTTTTATCGGCCGGCCCCGGCACCAGGCGGCGCAGGAAAACAATCTCCTTTTTCCACTCCTTGACTGCAATATTGTAATTTTTCAAAACTGGCATCCTCTGCTCCAGTGCGGTCAGCTCATGATAATGGGTGGCAAAAAGAGTGCGGATTCCATGATGCCTGCCGGCCAGGTCCTCAACCACGGCCCAGGCCAGGGCAAGACCGTCAAACGTACTGGTGCCCCTGCCAATCTCATCCAGTATAACCAGGCTTCTCTTGGTGGCCTGACGCAGGATACGTGCCGTTTCAGTCATTTCCACCATGAAGGTGCTCCGGCCCTGGGCCAGATTATCCGAAGCCCCTACCCTGGAAAAGATGCGGTCACAAAGGCCTATCCGGGCCTCTTTGGCCGGAACAAAGGAGCCCATCTGAGCCAGAATGGAGATTATGGCTGTCTGCCTGAGAACAGTGGATTTTCCGGCCATGTTGGGCCCGGTGATCACCAGGATTCTTGACGAGTCATCTATGCTCAGATCGTTGGGCACGTATCCCGAACGGCCCTGAATTGCCTCAATGGCCGGATGCCTGCCCTGCTTGATTTTGATGCTGATTTGCCCGTCCAACTCTGGTCTGTTCCACTCCCAGTCCCGGGCGGCCTGGGCCAGTCCTTGCCAGTAGTCTAGACAGGCCAGACATGAAGACATTTTTTGGAGTCTGGATCCCTGTTGGGAGACAAAATCGCGCAGCCTGCCAAAAAGCTCAAATTCCCGGGATTTTCGCTGCTCTGCAGCACTGAGCATGTTGTTTTCCAGCTCCTTGAGCTCGGCTGTGAGGTAGCGTTCAGAGGAAGCCAGGGTCTGGCGGCGCTCAAAGTGTCCGGGCACCTTATCTCTCAACGCCCTGGACAGTTCCAGGTAATAGCCAAAGACCCGGTTATAGCCCAGTTTAAGCTTTGGCAGGTTGTTCTGGCTGCGTTCCCTTTCCAGTAGCTCCCTGAGCTTTGTTTCCCCGTGTTCGGTAAGCTCAATATGCTCGTCCAGGCGGGAGTCGTACCCAGGCTTGAATATCCCTCCCTCGGTAACCAAATGCGGTGGATTATCCTGCAAAGCCTTGTCCAGGATGGAACTCACATTCTCCAGATCATCCCATTCATTCAGTATTTCCCTGATCCTGTCTGAACAATGCTCCAGTCCATCCTCCAGGATTTTTCTTATACCGGGCAGAAGCAAAAAGGACTTGCCCAGAGCCCAGAGATCCCTTGGGGTGCATCTGTTGATGCTTATGCGGGTGGTCAGACGTTCCAGGTCAGAAATTTTTTCCAGCTTCCGGCGAAACCTGTCGCGCAGAGAGTTGTCACTGAAAAAACAATCCACCGCGCTTTGCTGTTCAGAAATAACTTTCATATCCTTCCAGGGCTGACGAAGCCTGGTCTGGAGATACCTGCCGCCCATTGGGGTCACTGTCCGGTCCAGGACATGAATAAGGGTGCCCGGTCCTTTCTGACCCTGCAGGGTTTTGAACAGTTCCAGGTTTCTTATAGTCACTTCATCCAGATAAAGATAACTGGACAGATTCAAGGGCCTGAACGGAGCGAGATGGGTGAGCTCTTTTTTCTGGGTCTGGACCAGATACATGAGAATGGCTCCGCAGGCACGAACCAGAAAGGGCTTGTCCTCCAGATCCAGGACCTGCAGGGAGGAAGCCTGCTGGGACTTGAGGATGAGATCTCGGGCTGAACGAGGTTCAAAATACGATCCTGCCGGGACATAATTAACATGGGGACTCAATTCCAGGTGAGGCCTGGGGGGCTCGTATCCCTGGGGAAGAAGAATTTCAGAGGGACCCAGCTTTTGCAGCCACTGCCAGAGTTCGTCCTCGTTCCTGAGTTCCAGTCCAGACCATTCTCCAGTGGAAAACTCGGCCCAGGCCAGTGCTCCATGATTTTTAGTCCCGTCCCAGTACAGGGCACTTAAGTAGTTGTTTTCCTTGGCTGCAAGACTGGTGTCCTCCACCACTGTACCCGGAGTCAGTACTCTGGTCACTTCTCTTTTAACCAGACCCCTGGAAGCCCCCGACTCCTCCACCTGGTCGCAGACAGCCACCTTATGGCCTTTCTCCAGAAGCTGTCGCAGATATTCCTGGCAGGCATGGTAAGGGACTCCGCACATTGGAATACGTGTATCAGCATTGGGCTTGCGCGCAGTCAGGGTGATCTGCAGGTCTCTGGCGGCAACTTCTGCATCTTCAAAAAAGAGCTCATAGAAATCGCCCATACGGAAAAAGAGCAGACAATCGGGATATTCCTGCTTGATATGCAGGTACTGCTCAAGCATGGGGGTAAGCTTGACTCCCGGGGAAACATTTTCAATTCCGGAAGAAGGGGACATAAAAAAAGCTCCTTATGGGGAGCATTACTGCCCAGGACATCTGGTCCTTCAAAAAGTTACCAGGAGTCAGGGACTGTCGTAAGGGTTGAAATGATTTCCGGCCACTTTCATCTCCATTTCTGAAACCTTTCATCTTCTGCAGGCTATTCGCTGAGCTGGGTCCTGAATGAAATGGAATGCCAGCTGTAGCACCTGGGACAGAGAAAAAAAACCTGCTCCCTTTTCAAGCCGCAAACCTTGCACACAAACCTTTTTACGCTTTTGGCCTTTTGAGTGAAAAACAACAGCTGTGTTTTAAAACTCTCGGTCAGAACCTGCTCTTCCTGGCTCAGCTCCATGATCTCCAGCCTTGCCGGCCAGAAGTCCGGCCCAAGAACCAGGGCCTTTTCCAGCCAGTCCAGACATTCTGCAGTGAGACCCGATTGCCTGAGAAAAATTGCGCAGTAATAACAAAGCACAAGATCCTGATCCATCTGTCCCACAATATTGACTATTGTCTTGGAACACTCCTGCTGAATATACTTTTTCGCTAAAGGATCAGAGCTCTTTTTAATGAACTGAAACAGGCCTTCCAGAAGAGCAAAGCCCAGGTTTTTATCCCCATTTTCCAGTGCACTTTTCAGATTCCGGCTCAGACTGTTCCAGTCGCTCTCCTGGCAATCCCTGCAGATAATTTCCAGCCAGGCTTCCACAGAGCCGGGGTAGACCTTGAGAGCTTTCTCCAGGAGCTCTTGTCCTTGGCCGGAATCTTTTGCCTCCTTGTCCTGCCTGGCTGCTTTGACCAGATAATGGGCCCGGGGCAAGGGCTGTCCAAGCAGGGCATAATAATCCGCAGCCTTTTGAAAGTTACCGGAGTCTGCGGAAAGCCCGGCCATTTCCTTGATAACCGCAGGATCGTCTCCGGTCAGACGGTGGGCCTGCTCCAGAGCGGCCTGGGCCCGGTCCAGGATACCTGCCCGCTTGTAATCCAGCCCAAGTTCAAACCAGGCCCTGGCCTTGAACTGAGGCTCGAGATGAGGACGGGCAATAAGATTGGTTCTAATCTGGATGGCTCTCTCTATTTCTCCCTGGGAACGGAAAAGATTGCCCAGAGCAAGATATATTTCAACAGCGTCCGGGTTATTGCGCACTACCCGGCTCAGTTCCCCGATGGCTGAAAAAGTGTCCTGGGAAGGGGGCAGAAATCCCTCATGGGAGTAGATTATGGAAGGACTTTTTTCTTTGATTCTGCGCTTGATATGCTGCAGCCAGTGAAACATTCCTGAACCAACTTGCCTTGGCTATATCTCTAAGGAAAGACAGGCAAACTCGCCCTTCAAGCCCGGCAGTTCATCAATGGATCAACCCGCGGGCACTGAATCAGCTTTCAGTCCATCACATCCCGGAACTTTCCGGCATGAATCAACTCTAAACCGCATGCGCTGTTTAAATTCGGACAGTTTTTTCCTCGGGCATTCGCACCAGAGAACGCTGCAGAAAGAGAACCAGTCTAAACCTGTCTTGATTCCTGAGATTCCTGAGTAGAAGAACCAAGACCCAGACTGTCCTCTTCCAAAGGCATATTGCGCAGAGAATTCACTTCCTTCTCCAGATCCTGAATTTTGGCCCTGCATCGCTTTATCTCAGCGCTCATTCTGATCTTCTCCGAGAGAAGATAGATAAGAGATATAAATCCCCCGGCCAGAAAGCCCAGCAATACAATAAGATAATAAGGGAGTTCATTACTGGTAAATTCCGCTCCGAAAATTTCAAGATGCAGCCTCACTGTGGTGGAAAGCAGTTCATGATTTTGAACAAAAAAGAGCATGGCAAAGAAGAACAAAAGAATCAGTGCGGCCACCCTAAGATAACGCATGGCTAACTCCTTTCTCCGGTATAAGTTTCAAAAGAGGTTTTAAGTCGATTATAGGCAGCTGACAGATGTTCAGGAATGACCACCGTCTCGCTCATTAAGGCCATAAAAGAATAATCTCCCACCCAGCGGGGAACCAGGTGAAAGTGCAGGTGGTCATCAATGCCCGCACCGGCAGCCTCACCTATGTTCAGTCCAATGTTTATGCCCTGGGGATTGAATTCCTGCTTTAGGATATCAGCGCTGTTGCGGATCCACTGCATTATCTCACCTGATTCATGAGTTTCCAGTTCAGTTATGCACTGTACGTGTCTGCAGGGAGCAACCATGAGATGACCGTTATTGTAAGGAAATCGGTTCATGACCACAAAGCAGTGCCTGGTTCGCTTGAGGACCAGTCTTTCCCGGTCCTGGTCCGTAATGTCCGGAAGACAGAAAATACATTCATCCGGCTTGGGACCCAGGATGTACTCAATGCGCCATGGTGCCCAGAGATTCTTCATAACATAGACTGCAACAGGCAGGTAAAAAGTTATATAGAATTTGGATCCCGGACGTCCAAGGCTCCATATGTCTCCCGGCAGCCTGCCCAGAGAAAGCGCTTCCTGATTTTTCTCCTGATTTTGAAAACCAGAAGAAGATAGTAGTTTAATGCCCAGGTCAGGTCAAGAGTAGGTCCAGGGCATTCCCGAGGCAGAGCTACTGGAGAACAGGCAAAGGCATACTTTCTCCTGGCTGGAGCGAAACCAGGTCAGTGTGAGGAGCAAATTTTTTAAGTTCTTTTCGAAATTTCTCGGTATTCTGCTCCAGCACCGGAAATGATCCCCAGTGCATGGGGACGACCTTTTTGCATTTAAGCAGTCTGCAGGCCAGTGCAGCCTGCCTTGAATCCATGGTGAAAACCCCGCCGATGGGCAGGATGGCCACATCCATAGGGTAAAGCTCGCCCCAGAGCTGCATGCTGGAAAATATTCCCGTGTCCCCGGCATGATATATATTGGGCCCTGTGTCAGTTAAACTGACAATATACCCTGCACATGATCCCTTATCAGAAGAATGATGAGCCTGGGTCATGGTCACTTGCACGCCCTTGAATTCCACAGACCCACCTATATTGAATCCGATGCCGTTGACAATCCTGTCCTGGGGTACGCCCATGGCCTTGCATTTGCCGGCTACTTCCACAATAGCTCCCAGATGCGCTCCTGTTCTCTGACATATTTCCACAGCCTGACCCAGATGGTCTGCATGATCATGGGTGACCAGGACCAGATCCACCCTGTCCAGCTCACTGGATTTGGTCTGCGCCGAGGGGTTCCCCTCAAACCAGGGATCAATCAGAATGTTCAGCCCGTTGACTGCTATTTCAAAATTAGCGTGACCGTGCCAGGTAATTTGACCATACATGTTACACCTCCGTGCATGTTTTTTCGTTGGATCCTGTTTTTCCCGGGGTTTGTCCCTGAAACTGGAACTGACCCCCCCGGCATACTTATTTTCAGACTCCGCCTCCCCAGCGTGGTGCTGCCTGATTGTCCATCCCCAGGGCATCCAGGATTCTGGATACAGTATGCTGGACCAGGTCATGAATCTCCCGGGGCCTGTGATAGAATCCGGGACACGGGGGCATGATGATTGCGCCTGCATCGCAGGCCGCAAGCATATTCTTCAGATGTATACGGTTCAGGGGAGTCTCTCTGGGTACCAGAACCAGGGGACGATTTTCCTTGAGGGTCACGTCTGCAGCCCGATGAATCAGGTTGCTGCCCAGACCCTGGGCAATGGCTGCCAGTGAAGCCATGGAGCAGGGGCAGACGACCATTCCTGAATGCTGAAAGGATCCGCTGGCCATAGGAGCTGCCAAATCTTCCTGAAAATACTGATAATCTGCCAGGTCAAGGCTTTCCTCGAATCCCGGGCTTTCCAGTGACAATACTTTTCTGGCTGCAGCGGATACAATCAGATACAGTTCCACATCCAGTTTTTTTATTTCCCGGATGAGAGTCAGGGCATAAGGCATTCCGCTTGCCCCGGTTATGGCCATGATCAATTTGAGCATAATACCCTCGGTTCCTCGAAGTTTTTTGTGAAATTTCTGGTGTAATCAAAATACGGCTGGGCACATGGCAAAAATCCGTCTATGCTGGATAATTAAAGGTTATCTTGACTTATTATAATCAACAGGATAAAAATTTTTTATCGGGCAATTAGCTCAGTCGGATAGAGCGCCAGCCTCCGGAGCTGGAGGCCGCAGGTTCGAATCCTGCATTGCCCACCAT
>PUMA01000100.1 GCA_003551155.1 Desulfonatronospira sp. | reverse complement strand
TTACCAGGATTCCAGCATGTGCACAGGAAATAACGTGCGGGCTTAAGTCCGCCTAGCTCGCTTCAGACAGTTTGAGCCGCTTTTGCCAAAACCCCGGAGCCGGCATTCTGGATAAGGCTTTTGATTTTTAACTGTATATAAAATCCACACGTTGCGTCCAGGAACCGGAAAATTGATGTTCAAGTTCGATAATACCTATACCCGTCTTCCGGAAAAGTTTTTTGCCAGGGTTGCTCCAGCCGGTGCATCCAATCCTGAGCTGATAAAATGGAATCCAGACCTGGCCAGGGTACTGGGAGCACACCCAGAATCAATTTCTCAGAAAGAACTGGCTGAAATATTTTCCGGTCAAAGATTGCTTCCCGGATCAGAGCCCATTGCCCTTGCCTATGCAGGGCATCAGTTCGGCCATTTTGTGCCCCAGCTGGGGGACGGCCGGGCCCTGCTGCTGGGAGAGGTTCTGGATCCGGCAGGGAAGCGTCATGATATTCAGCTGAAAGGCTCCGGCCGGACACCTTTTTCCCGCGGAGGAGACGGCAAGGCTCCGCTGGGTCCTGTTATCAGGGAGTATCTGGTAAGCGAGGGCATGTATCACCTGGGCCTGCCCACCACAAGGGCTTTGGCTGCTGTCAGTACAGGGGAGCTTGTGCACCGGGACAGGATCTTTCCCGGGGCGGTTCTGGCCCGGGTGGCTTCAAGCCATATCCGGGTAGGGACCTTTGAATATTTTGCAGCCCGAAACGATCATGAAAATCTGAAAATACTGGCTGAATACTCCATAAAGAGACACTTTCCTGAAATTGAAAAGGAACCTGAATCCATGCTTCAGTTATTTCAGAGGGTCGGGCAGGCCCAGGTGGAGCTGGTTACCGGATGGATGGCCAAGGGATTCATTCACGGGGTTATGAACACGGACAACATGTCCATAGCCGGTGAGACCATTGACTACGGCCCCTGTGCTTTCATGGACCATTTTCAATGGCATAAGGTCTTCAGCTCCATTGATCAGTCTGGGCGTTACTCCTACGCCAACCAGGCCCGGATAACTCTCTGGAACCTGTCCAGGCTGGGGGACTGCCTGCTCCCATTTATCGATGACGGCTCCAGGAATGCAGCGTTGATGCTGAACAGGGAACTGGATTATTTTGAGACCCGGTTTGATGAAAAGCTTATGCAGAAAATGAGGCGAAAACTGGGAATCCTGGATGAGCACCCGGAAGACCGGCAGCTCATCAGGAACTGGCTGCAACACCTTGAGACTGAAAAGCTCGATTATACTTTGAGTTTCAGGCTGCTGGCGGACATGCTGAAAGAAGAGCCTGCTCCTGATCTGTTTAAAGAGACTCCAGCC
This sequence comes from Desulfonatronospira sp., assembly GCA_003551155.1. Taxonomy (GTDB): domain Bacteria; phylum Desulfobacterota; class Desulfovibrionia; order Desulfovibrionales; family Desulfonatronovibrionaceae; genus Desulfonatronospira. The sequence goes on along the minus strand of PUMA01000100.1, from coordinate 3,773 downwards.
TTTCATGATTTTTATCAATCCTGGCAGAGAAGGATTCAAAGTCAGGGTCTGGAGAAAAAGCAAATAAGGGAGCACATGGACAGGGTCAATCCTGTTTATATCCCAAGAAACCACAAGATTGAGCAGACTGTAAATGCCGGACTTGAAGGAGACCTGAGCCTGTTTCATGAAATGAACGAGGTGCTTGCAAGGCCTTATGAGGAGCGGGAAGGCTACAGCAGCTACAAGCTGCCCCCGGAGCCGGAAGAAACGGTCCGGGCCACTTTCTGCGGAACCTGATCCCCTGGTCAAAAAGGAACAGGCAGAATCAGGTCAGGATGCTTTTCAGGGCCACTTTGATCCTGTTGTTCTTGCGGATGTTGGGGGTCTGGCTGACATAGGTGCTGGCATCCTTCCGGCTGATGACATCAATGGCCCGCTGTACAGACATCTTATGATATCTGGTGAAGTCTTCGGGATAAAAACAGGTCAAGCGCCAGCGGTTAAGCACGGAAAGCCGCAGGTACATGCGGTACATGCTCTGAAAGCTCCTGGAACGGCAGTCCCTGGGGTTGATGATCTGACCGGTGAGGTGGTCATTGGATACAAGCCGGTCCTTGTCCAGGCTGGATACAGTCTGCCAGCACTTACTGGTGACCAGGGCGTCGGATTCCATTTCCACCCAGGCATGTCCCAGTTTGCTTTTGGAACCCAGGTTCATCTGACCGTGGGCCACAGTATCCGCTGCCAGATGGGACAGGAAGCCCAGGGCAAAAGCCCTGTCCGCACGGTTTCTGGAGCCCTGCAGAAGAAGGAAGCCGGTTTCCCAGTCATGGGGATTCTTCTGACCCGGCCTGCCCAGAAACAGGTCCGGAACAAGGGAGCCGTAGATGAAATTGGTAGAATAGGCTGTCAGCAGAGCGTACACGGCAGCAGGCAACAGGCTGGCAGCGCGCAGTATTTCAAAGGCAAAGTGCGTATGGGTCATGGGCCCCCAGGCAAAGCAGTTTTCCACCGATGCAAAAAAAATAACCAGGAATAGAAATATTATTTTTTTCATTATTATCTCGATTTCCTTCAACAGGTTTTCGGTGTTTATACTACGATTTTTACTCACGTCAATAACCTGCATGAAGAATTTCTTCGGTTCACCCGATACAGTAACCGGCCGTTTCCGGGAAGGTGCAGATCCTGCCGGTGACTCCATGCAGTGTTGCACTTCTTGTGCAGGACCTTGCACAAGAAAAATTAAAACTCTGCCTGCGCGATTTATCTTGTTGAAATCAATGCAACATTTTTCTGGCACATGTATTGCTCAATACATGTACAAACAATTTCAACAGGAGGATTTTATGTCCGGAAAAATTTATTTAAGCTTTGGCGCAGCCCTTTTGGCTGTGCTTCTGATCGGTTCCCTGGCCCTGGCCCAGCAGGGCAGGTGGACGCAGGAAGGTGGCTACGGCCCGGGATGGACCCAGCTGGATGAACAGCAGCAGCAGGAGCTTCTGGAGAGACGGCAGGCTCATCATGAACAGGTTTACCCCAAAAGACAGCACATGATAGCCAGGCAGGCCGAATTGAATGCCTTGCTGGCGTCCCCTGAGCCTGACCAGGCCCGGATTGAAGAACTGAAACAAGATCTTGTGCAGCTGAACCAGGAGATTTTTGAAATGCGCCTGGAGCACAGGATCCAAAACAGGCAGGAACTGGGAGTCTGCCCCGGAAAGGGCTTTCGGGGCAAGCAGAACAGAGGGGTCCGAGGTCCTGAGGGCAGGGGGGCCTTTGAAGGCCCGGGAAGATACAGATAAACCGATACGTTAACCCCTGACCGTGATCCGGTGTCCGCTGCAGGATATCCTGCAGCGGACACAGGATTTTTTCAGGGATAAAAGGCAGTTATAGATATTTTGTCCTCACGGACAAATCCGGGGTTGTATTTTTTTAACGCATGTGCCAACAATACTCTATGTTTTTGGGGGACTCATCAGTGCGCCCTGAGCAACAGGGCTGAAAAATCTGCCTGATACATCCGGAATTGATTGCTGGGGATCAAACAGCATGGTCCGGTTCAGGTCCTCCGCGTGAGTCAATATTTATTTTTTTGGGAGGGTTACATGCAGATGATTAATGTGAAAAATTGTTTTGGACTGCTGGTTGCCTTGTTTCTGGTTCTGGCTTTCGGGGTGAAGTCCGGGGCCCAGCAGGAAGAGTATCAGCAGGATATGCTGCAGCAGCAGGCTCCAGCACTGGAGGTATCCGATGAGCAGCTGGACAGGGTGGCTGATGCATATTTGGACGTAATGGAGATCAGGGATGATTTTCAGAAGTCCTTAGGCCAAGTCACTGAACCTGAAGAAGCCCAGCAGCTTCAGGAGCAGGCCGGAGAGGCCATGGTGGAAGCCGTTCACAGCCACGGGCTGGAGGTGCAGACCTACAATCAGGTCATGGAAGCGGCTCAGGTGGACGAAGACCTGCGCAATGCCCTGCTGGAGCGTCTGGAAAACAGACAATAGCTAGAAAACCCCGTGGAATAAAAAAGGCATGCTCGAGCATGCCTTTTTTATTCCACATAAATCCTTTCCCGGGGATCGGCCTGGATAAGTCCCACAATGGCGGCTTCTTCCAGACCCTCTGAATGCAGTTCTTCCAGCAATCCCCCGGCAGTGTTTTCCGGGCAGCAGATGAGCAGGCCTCCGGAGGTCTGGGGATCAAACAGGATATCGCGCTGGGGACCTGTGATATAGTCTGCGTACTGAACCATTCTTTCCCTGAATGTCCTGTTTCTGTGCGCCCCTCCAGGCACCATGCCCATGGAGGCAAACTCCAGGGCTTCCGGAAGAACAGGCAGGCTTTGGATATAAATCCGGGCCGTGTGTCCGGAACCGCAGACCATTTCCGCCAGGTGTCCCAGCAGGCCGAAGCCGGTTACGTCAGTACAGGCATGCACAGGATGCCTGAGCATGATCCTGGCGGCAGTCCTGTTCAAAGCGGCCATGAGCCGGGTGACCCTTTGCACCTGCTCCTGGGAAGCCACGCCACCCTTGATGGCTGTATTGACTATGCCTGTGCCCAGGGGTTTGGTCAGGATGAGCTGATCTTTGTCCTGGAGGTTTTTCTTGGTCAGGACCCTGTCAGGATGGACGAATCCGGTCACGGCAAGCCCGTATTTGAGCTCGGGGTCTTCCACGCTGTGTCCGCCCACAAGGACGGTTTCAGCCTCGCGCAGCTTGTCCAGCCCTCCCTTGAGGATCTGGCGCAGCACATCCAGATCCATGCGGCTCAGGGGGAAGCTCACCAGGTTCATGGCTGTCCTGGGTTCTCCGCCCATGGCGTAGACATCGCTCAAGGCATTGGCTGCGGCGATCTGGCCGAACCAGTAGGGATCATCCACAATTGGAGTAAAAAAATCCACGGTCTGGATCAGAGCCAGATCCTCAGAGATTTTGTACACCCCGGCATCGTCGGCCCGGTCCAGACCCACGATCAGATTGGGGTCAGTGGGCAGCTCCAGCCCCTTCAAAGCCCTGTCCAGGTCCCCTGGAGGCAGCTTGGAGGCTCAGCCGGCGCCTTTTACGGTTTCTGTCAACCGCTGTTTTGGTTTGATTGTATTCAGCACGTTATCCTCGCTCTGGTTGCAGTATGTAGTATGAATCTATCATCACCATCAGACAGGAGTCCAATGCATAATTTCAATGCAAAACCTGCTTTTCCATTGAAATTATCTATACCAAAATAAAAAAAGGTTCCTCGACGCAGGGTGTGTATTTTACATCCGGTTAAAAATAAAGAGCTTT
>PUMA01000104.1 GCA_003551155.1 Desulfonatronospira sp. | reverse complement strand
AAGCAAAGTTTCATGCTGCCTAACTGCAGGTCTATGCGCTGGCCGGTCTTAAGCAGCATGTTCAATCCTTGTTGGGGTCTTGTCTGCACGGTGAAAATATTGAGGACATGCTGTATAGCGCTGATGGAACAGGGCTGTGTACCGTCAGGGCATTTAGAGTCAATCCAGTAGTACCACTTGGTAGAACCATGTCCACTTGACAATCCTTTTATCTTGCAAACTTTAAGGTTGATGATGTAAATGCAGGGCATGCAAGGCTGGCAGGGGCCCGAATGCAAGCCGCAATGCCCCTTGAAGGCATTCCGCGGGTTGACAGGGGATCTTTCAAGCTCGATTCCATTGGGAGCTTTGTCTATATTCTGATCGGGAACCGTCTGATGAATTCAAAAAGCACTGCAAGATCAAACCCATACCAGGATCTGGCCGGCCGAAAGAGCCGAACAGCCGGTTTCCGGTACCAAGACCGTCAAAAATACAGCCCGGAACCATGAACAAACATGGATCATATCAGCACATTCTGAGAGCACTGGCATCGGATTATTTCAATTATCTGTCATCAATTTTTCCCGTCATGTGCGCCAGCGACGAATTTCATTTCATGCCCCGGGCGAAGAGCGCCGCTGGTTATTATGACCAGCTGGACAGCCTCGGCCCTGAAGAAATAAAGTCGTGCATCAGCACCCTGAAACTTTTTCAGACCAGGTTTGCTTCGCTGGATCCTGATGAAGATGATCTTGAAGGCCGCATCGATCTGGAAATGCTCAGGAACAGCATTGCAGGAGCCCTGCTCGAGCTGGAAACAAAAGCCTCCTGGAGCAACAATCCCTTATTGTATCTAAAAATTGCTTTCATCGGTCTTGACCACGCCCTGGGCAAGCCCGCTTCCGGATGGGATGAAGTCGCCCACAGAACCTTGGCCCGCCTGGATGCCTTGTCCAGGCTGCTTAAACAGGCTTCAAAGAACCTGCAAAAAGTCTCCATCACCCATGGTCAGGCTTCACTCCTGATGATCAAAGACTGCAGGGAATACCTTTACCTGATCAAACAGACAATTCCTGAAGCCCTCTGCACATCTTTTCTTCCAGCTATAGCCCGAGCCAAAGAAGCCCTGGAGGTATTCCAGAGGTTTGTCCAGACTCTTCCAGCTGTACCAGACGATCATTTCGCAGCTCCTTCCCTGGAAGATACCTTGAGAAACCATTTCGGCTGCGCCACAGAGTTGCGGGAGATCCTGGAGATAGGCAGGTCTGAATGGGAGGAAGCCATGATCCGGCTGAGAAGCCTTCAGGCCCGGATCGATCCCCGGAAGAACTGGCTGCGGATTTACGAAGAGTATTATCCCGAGGACGCAGCCGGCCTTGACACTTTTTCTCTTTATGCACGGGAGTCGGAACGGTTGAGAACCTTCTTCCGCGATCACTGGTTCAGGACTGTGGAACCCGGGTTGCCGCCGGAAGTGGCCCAGACTCCGGCATATCTCAGATCAGTCCGTGCCTCAGCTTCGTTCAGTGCGGCCTTTTCCGATGACGTCCGGGAAAAGAGCTTTTTTTACATTACAACGCAAATTGAAGACAGCCTGGGGAAAAAGGCCCAGAATATTCTGCGGGGTCGTCTGCACCGAGAATACCGTTTCCTGACCGCTCACGAAACATTTCCGGGACATCATCTCCTGGATGATAACCGCAGAAAAATCCCCAATCCAGTAAGGTCGCAGATTGAGTGCCCCCTGTTCTATGAAGGCTGGGCATATTATGCGGAATCGCTCCTGACCGGATACGGTTATATCCATGACCCCCTGGATGAACTCGTGGACGCCAGGCGCAGTTTGTGGAGGGCTGCCAGATGCTGGATCGATGTGGGGACAAACACGGGGGAACTTTCTGCTCAGGACGCCGTGGACCTGTTGATGAAAACTGGTTACAGCAGGAAGGAAGCCGGGCGGCACCTGGCGCGATTCCGGCTTAATCCCGGTTATCAATTGTGCTACACTCTGGGGCGCCATGAAATAATGAAGCTCAAAAAACTTTATGAAACCCGCATGGGGCAGGATCGTTTTCACAGGGAAATGCTCACGGCAGGCCAGTTGCCGTTTCACTTGATGGAGAAGCGATTACAGGGGCTGCTCCCAAAAAACAGCAATAAAGTCAAGAGGTAAAATTGAAGACATTTCAGGGATATCATTCCGAATGGAACTTAGGCAGTCCAGGGGGATGGGATTATCAGCGCACCACGCAGATGATCGGCAAGGCAGTATGGGCTGAAATCAACCGCATACGACCGATTCCCGTGGCCCTGGATTTCGACCATCCAATGCTTTCTCCCATCAGCGGTTTCATTGACATGCTCCTCAAGGCCAACCAGCGGCTTGATGCAGGCGGCCAGGGACTGATTGCCCTGGTGGCCGAGGAAGAGACCCTCCGGGACGTAGTTGAAAACAGGAATCTGGTCGACCGTCTGAACAGGGTTGAAGGCGTATCTTCCGCCCTCATGGCTCCCCATGAGCTTGAACTGCGAAACGGGAAGGTAAGCTGGAAAGGCCGGCCAGTATCCCTGATTTTCATGGATTTCAACACTGATGTTCTTCTGAGGCTCCACCGGTCACACAATCTTGCCCCGTTGTTGCGGGCTGTTCAGGAACGCAGGGTTATAAATCCGCGCGGCACCGAACCCATCAATGTCAAGAGCATGTTCGAGGTGCTCACCGACGAGGCCGGACCCCCCTTCCATAATGAGGTTATCAAGAGAACACCCTGGACCCGGCAGTTTTACCCCCGGAAAACCCGGGGACCCTCAGGAGAATACATTAACGATCTCATGGAATGGACCTGCCGTAACTGGGATGATCTGGTCCTCAAACCTGAAAGGGGTTACTCTGGCAAAGGGGTTCGGGTGGGAAAGGTGCACCGCTCGGCAGATGAAGCCATCAACCTGGCCCTCAGGGAAGGCGGCTACATTGTTCAGGAAAAAATTCCCCTTGACCTCTGGTCCGAGGAAATCCCTGTGCTTGATCCGGAAACCGGGCGAATCGTCCTTGACCGGGTCCAGACCGATTTTCGCTGTCTTATGGGCTGTGAAGGCCTGCAGGGCTTTCTGGGCCGATACGGCGGGGTGCCCACCAATGTGGGTAGCGGCGGAGGGGTCCAGCCCCTGGCGGTCCTTGCTCCTGGAATCAGCGTGCGGGAGACGGTTGAGCGCATCAACCAGGCTATTTCCGGGATGAACTACAATGACCTGGAGCAGGTTTTTGAGATGCAGAACCGGATGGCTGTTAAGGAAAGCTTCACCTATCTTCTTGGTCCCATCAAGATTGCCTTGCGGCCCAGACTGATCACCCATGACCAGATCGATGCCCTTAAAGATTACTGTACAGCTGTATGGGCCGACTGCCTGACCCTGGAGAAAATGTGGAGTGCCGGCGAACTGGACCACCTGGTGCTGATGGAGGAGGAAGAACTGAGCATCGCCCGCATGCATCCCTGGGAAGGGTCTGCAGCCATTATAGCCTCAGACGGCCTGTTCAATTTCATGGATATACAGGAGTGACCATGAGCATCCCGGTGGACCCGGAATGGTGGAAATCCCTGTTTGATGAAATTTATCTGCTCACCGATGCTCGTTCGGTCTGCAACCATGAGATCACCCGTCTTGAAGTCGACCTGATCAAAGAACTTCTTCCCATCAATGAGCATCACAGGATTCTGGACCTGTGCGGAGGACATGGCCGTCACAGCATAGAGCTCTTTTCCCGGGGGATGCGGGGCTGCGTTCTGCTGGACTATTCCCGTCGCCTGATCAGGCGGGCAAGAACGGCCGCCCAGGAAAAAAATTATAATCTTTTATGCGTCCAGGGTGATGCTCGATGGACTGGATTTTCCACAGGCAGTTTTGATTATGTCCTGCTCATGGGAAACTCATTGGGGTACCAGGTTGAGCATGAATCTGACCTGCAGATCCTGATGGAGGCGAACCGGGTCCTGCGTCCGGGAGGTGCAATCGTTGTTGATGTCGTTGACGGTGCTGAGCTTAAAAGGTCGTTCAGGCCGCAAGCCTGGCATGCGATCGGTGAGGATATTCTGGTCTGCAGGGAGAGAGAACTTGAAGAGAGCCGGGTGAAAGCCAGGGAAATCGTCATAAGCAGAAAACATGGCCAGATCCGGGACTGCACCTATGCCATCCGGTACTACGAACCCGGAGCGGTCTCGGCATTACTCTGCAGGGCCGGTTTCGAAAGGGTTCATGTCCTGAGCGGTTTGTCTTCACAGAAGATAAAATTGGATTTAGGTTTTATGAATCATCGAACCATTGCTACCGCATTCAAGTCCCGCAATTGACGTTTTTGCCATGTCTCGCCAATCTGGGCCTTATCCCGGTAAGCAGCCGATTCGCGGGCCTTTCCTGGTTATCTGATCAAGGGCCCCTTTCTAATATGATATGCGCCTGTTTCTCCGGTCAGGGGCCTTTCATGGCGCGCATCATGAAAGCGATGATCTGTAAGCCGCATGCTGTAGCCGAATGTCACATGGATATCCTTGGAAGCAGGGAGCTGCCCCGGGTCGAGTCGAAATCTGAAAGGCACTTCTGTCTCCGGTCTCATTTTTCTGGTGGCATAGCTTTGGGAATCGCTGGCCAGAACAGCGCCCTCTTTATCGCTGAAATAAACAGTGAGCCGCAGGTTGTGTATCCATTCTCTCGATACAGGCATGTTTTCATACAAAAGACTTGCCTTGCCCTGCAGCAGATAATATCCGTTGTCGACTTTGTTGGTATAATCGAATTTCCAGTAGGGCATGACCAGCTGATCTTCTTCATCAAAGCTCAAGGGATTGGAATTCAGATGTGCCACACTGGAAGCCGTACACCCTGCCAAAAGGCAGAGCAGGCAGATAATAAATATTTTTTGGCGCATGATTTATTTCCTTTTGTCTGATTCCTGAATTGCTTGATTAGCTGGTTCACCTGTCTTTAAAAATACTCATTACCGGTGGTGCTCGGCAATAAAAACGAAGTGGCGGAATTGCTTGTTTAGCTCACAATGACAATCAAGTATCATTCAATTTTGGTGATTATTATCTTATTAATATAACTAGTTTCCATCCGGAAATTCTTTATTTCCGGATGCTGAAGCTATCGGTTTTCTTTCCGGAAACGAGGAGTTTTTT
>PUMA01000118.1 GCA_003551155.1 Desulfonatronospira sp. | reverse complement strand
GTTACCGGCGTGAAAGGCCGGTGTCCTGGACCGGGCTAGACGATGGGGACGCGTTAATATCTGGCTGGGGGACTAGGATTCGAACCTAGGTTAACGGGGCCAGAACCCGTCGTCCTGCCGCTAGACGATCCCCCAGACTCAAGAAAGTGATTGTCTAGTTGTTACGAATAATTTTGTCAAGATTTTTCAGTCATCATAATTAAACATAAAAAAAGAAAAGGGACTGCAGGATGCCAATGGCAAAGCCCAGCACCGCCCCCATGATTTCAATGAACCTGAATTCCCTGCGCATGATGGAATAAAGAACCTGCTCCAGCCTGATCATGGAAAAATTTTCCACTTTTTTCCGGACAACCTCCTTGAAATCCAGGCTTTGTTCCAGCTGTTCCCCAACTCTCTGCAGAAGATGCGGCAGGACACGCTCGCTTTCTCTAGCCAGCCTGGCCTGCATGGAGTCAGCCACGCGGCTGCTCAGGAGGGTCCCCAGCATGGGGTGCCATGAATGGAGCTTGCGGCTTAGAAGATTGTGTATGTATTCATTAAGGATATTATTCAAACGTTCCTTGAAACGAGGATCATTGATGACACCCTGGATATCCTGATGGGATATGAGTTCCTTTTCTACCAGTTGCCCGAGATTGGAGGCCAGCTCCTTCTGTCTTTTGGGAAACACACCCTGAAGCTTCCATCCCAGTATATTAACCGGCTCTCTGGGATGAAAAAGCATTTTCACCGCCAGATAATTGGTCAGCCAGCCGATGAGGGCGCAGATGAACGGGGCGATTATGAACTTGTAGTATTCCATTTTTCCAGGGCCGCGGCTGTCCTGCGCGCTCTCTCGGGGCCGAACCCGGGTACCTGCATGAGCTCTTCAGGGGTAGCTTTGAGGATGGCCTGCAGGTCTTTAAAATGCTCCCGCAGGGCGCGCACCCTTTTGGGCCCCAGGCCGGAAATCTGTTCCAGTCCGCTTTGAACCGACTGCCTGCGCCTGATTTTGCGCAGACTGCCCAGAGCGAAGCGGTGCGCTTCATCCCTGATCCTCTGAAGAAAAAGAAGTTCCGGGGAACCGGCCTTCAAGGACAGGGGATTTCTGCGTCCCGGCAGGTACACCCGGTCAATTTCTTTCCCTGTTGGTCCGGTTCCGGCCTTGGCTATGGAGGCCAGGGCCGGGGCATCCTTCACTCCCGTATCCTGCAGGGCTCTGCTTACGCTGCTCAACTGCCCCCGGCCTCCGTCGACCAGAAGCAAGTCCGGCCAGGGCATGGATGATTTGCCCCTGCGCCGGATGAACTCACGCATGGCCTGATAGTCATCTCCAGAAGATACTTGGGGCAGGTTGTATGTCCGGTATTTTTTTTTGTACGGCTCGCCCCGGACAAAGACCACCACGCCCATGCACGTGTTCTGTCCGGACTGGTGCGAGACATCAATGCATTCGATACGTTCCGGTTCCTTTGCCAGACCCAGAACCCGGGCCAGGGCAGGGCTTTGCTGCTCTTTTCGTTCCCGCAGGTGCTGCACGCAGTTCTGGACGGCCATTTGCACGAGCCCTTTCAAATTTTCTCTCCGGGCGGCAATCAATCTGACCTTGCCCCGCCGGTATTCCATAAGCAGGTGTTCCAGGGCCGGATCATCGATTTTTTGGGGCAGAAGGATCTTTTCCGGAATAAACCTGTCCGGACCGTAGAACTGGCCCAGGAGGCTGACCAGAATGTCATGCATTTCCTTGGAATTTCCCGGATCCACATCAGACCAGAAAAAATTCCTGCTGTCCAGGACCTTGCCCTGTCGAACAAAGAGCACTCCTATACCCAGGCCGCCGTGCAGGCTCACCGGCGCAAAAACATCCAGATCCCCCATGCCCGGAAAGACCACGGACTGAGATTTTACAGTCTGCTGCACCGCCCGGATCTGGTCTCTGATCAGGGCCGCTTTTTCAAACCTGAGCTCCCTGGCGGCCCTGTGCATATCTTTTCCCAGCCCGCCAACAAGTTCCCAAGACCTGCCAGAGAGAAACATTTCCAGACGGCGCACCTCGCGCCGGTATTCTTGGGGATCAACTTCCAGGCAGCAGGGGGCCGGACATCTGTGCATGAAGTGCTGCAGGCATGGACGTACACGGTTTTTGAATTTTTTATGCCCGCACTTGCGCAGGGAAAACAGCCTGTTGACCACCTTCATGGTCTGTCTGGCCGCGGCAGCCGAGGTAAAGGGTCCGAAGTACAGGGCCCCGTCCTTTTTTACAGTCCTGGTCAGTTCCAGGGCAGGGTAGGGCCTGAATTTGTCCAGGCGGAAAAGGACATACTGCTTGTCGTCACGCAGGACGATGTTGTATCTGGGCCTGTGCTTCTTGATAAGACTGGCTTCCAGGAGCAGAGCTTCCTTTTCGCTCAGGGTGGTGATGTACTCCACCCGGCTCACCCGGGCAAGCATGGCTGTTGTCTTGGGGGAATGTCCCTGGAAGTCTCTGAAGTATGATCCAATCCGGATGCGCAGGTTTTTGGCCTTGCCCACATAGATGAAGCGGTTCCCGGCGTCCTTCATGAGATAGACGCCGGGTTCCTGCGGAAATTCATCCGGCTGAAACTTGTAGGAAAGCATTTTGTGCTGAGTCGGGCTAATCCATGATCGGCACACCGGGTCCCTTGAGGTAGTCAAAGAGCTCAGAATCCGTGCTCAGAACCATGGTGGTGGAGCCGGGCTGCATTATCTGCTGGTAGGTCCGCAGGGACTTGAGAAAGCGGTAGAACTCCTCGTCGGCCAGGTGTCCCAGGTACGTGGCAGGACGGCCTTCAAAGCGCAGATTGAGTTCTCCCTCCATGCTGATGTGGATGGTCTGGCCGTTTTCCAGCCGCCCCTCCAGTCGGCCTCTCAACTCCCGGTCTTCACGTTCCACATGGGCCTGGACTGTAATCTGATCGGTCTTGGGAAAGACAATGCCGATACGACCTTCAGTGTCGGTCATGCCTATTTCTATATCGTTGAGCCGGACAAAGGCCCCTGGTACAGGCATATTGTTTTCGTCGGTGACCCTGAGCATATCCTCGGTAAAACCCTCGGCAAAAATTGACGTGGCCCGGGCTTCTCCTTCACCGCGGATCCTTTCGCTGTCCGCATCAGCCCTGGCCCTGATTTCCATGGCCATCTCCTCGCCCTCGGCCCTGTGCCTGGCAGCGATCCTTTCCCTTTCCGCCTCCATGCGGGCAAAGACGTTATCCTCAACCTCGGGAGGGTAGTCCACTCTCTTCATCCGGACATCGTTGACCTCAATTCCGAAGTCACGGATCCTTTCAGCGGCGCGTTCAGTGACTTTGTCCATGAGGGCTTCTCTTTCCTCAGCAATGATGTTCTGTATGGGCTCATTGCTGACCACATCGCGCAGCTCCGAAACCAGGATGTTCTGGATCCTGCCCTGGGCTTCGGCCACGTTGCGCACGGTCATGTAGAAAAGAAGAGGATCAACCACGTGCCAGCGGGAGACATGGTCTATGAGCAGCCTTTCCATGTCCAGGGTCAAAAATTCATCGGCAGCCACGTCGCTGGTCTGGACGCGTCTGTCTACCTTCACTGCCGACTGGATCAGGGGGGTCTTGAAATGCAGCCCAGGTTCATCGATTGTTCTTTTATGTTCCCCCAGCTGCAGGACCAGGGCGTATTCCCTCTCATCCACGGTGAACATGGCCTGTAAAACCAAAACTGCGGCCACGATGATAGCTATGGGAAAAATTGCACTCTTGCTCATTATATAAAGCCTCCGAAATCACTATATAAACATCCACGCTGGATTATTGCTGCTTGATCTTGTCAAAGGAAAGAGTTCCTCCATCGGGAAATAAAAGCACTGTTTCCGCGGAATCCTTGTCCAGGATTACCTTTTCCACACCGGGCAGAACCTCTCCTATGGTCTCCAGGTACAGCCTCTGCCGGGTGACTCCCTTGGCCTTCCGGTATTCCACAAGGAGCTGACCGAACCTTTTGACCTCGCCCTGGGCCTCCAGGATGCGCTGGGCCCGTTCGCCTCTGGCCCTGGGGATAATGTCTTCCCTGTATTCCTCAGCCCGGTGGATAAGCCTGACCTTGTCCTCCATGGCCCGGACCACATCATGAAAGGCCTCGCGCACCTCCTGCGGGGCGTCGCCTCTTTCGGTCCTGACGTTTACCAACCGTAGGCCGGACTGGTAATCGTTGAGCAGTTTCTGCAGAAGTTCCTGGGTATCCCCGGCAATGCGGCTCAACCCCTCGGCCACTATGGCCCGATCGATTTCCAGGGTACCCACAGCGCTGCGCAGGGCGCTTTCCGCAGCGGTCTTGATGACCATCTCCGGATCCTGAATATTGAAAAGATATTTGGTGGGCTCGGATACCTGATAATGGACAATAACCTCGATATGGGCGATGTTCTGGTCCTTGGTGAGCATCAGAGCCTCGTCGCGGTTGACCCGCTTTCTGCCCTCCACCCGGGTAAAGCCTATTTCAAAGCTTCTGATCTTTTGGGTGTCCACTGTTGTCGACCTGCCTATGGGCACTGGCCAGTGCCATTGAAGACCTGCACCCATCTGCGTGACATGTACTTTTTTGCCGAAGCGCTGCTCTACACCCACCTGTCCGGGCTCCACAATATACAGACCGGACAGAAGCCAGCCAATCAAGGCCAGGAAAATGAGAATGAAAACGATGCCCCCTGGAATACGGATGTTTTTCAGCTGCCCCAGGGCTTCATTGAGCTTGGTGAAATCGGGCCCCTTGGGACCTCCTCCGCTTCCGGGTCCGGAACCGAACTGCCTCTGCCGTCTCTGCTGTAATTTATCCCAGTCCCAATTCATAAATTTTCTTTAAAAAGCCGGGTGCAAACTGTTATCTGCATCCGGCTTCTGAAGGTTAAGGTTTTTAGATAGTTACTGAAGTCATGGCTGTTATCAGGATGCTCCTTAAGCTGACATGGCGGCCCCATGTTTCTTGCTTACAGGATTAAATAGTTTACTCCTTGTACAAGGTCAAGAAAAACAAAAGTGTTTTACATCCATCATGATATTTTATAGATAATATAAAGGCTGTGGGCGTCAATCAGAATTTTGTCCGTGCCGGCCAATCTGCCTGAGGCTCTTCGATGTATGCTGTGGAATTGTTATGGCATTATACTATATCTTTCCTGCTCCGGGGTTTTGGCAAAAGGGCTCAAAAACTTGC
>PUMA01000188.1 GCA_003551155.1 Desulfonatronospira sp. | reverse complement strand
GTCTGATGTCTGATATCCGACGTCCGGTATCCGACGTCCGGTATCCGACGTCGGATATCCGTTTCACAGTTTGCCTTGGAATCTCTCAAATTCGCTGTATATGCATCCGCAATAGCTCTGACGGTAAATCCCCATGGACCGGCTCATCTCCGCTCCCTGCTCCCAGCCCGCCCTGAAGTCCATGTCCAGGAACGCGCATTTTCCGGTCTCCAGAGACTGCCCCAGCATTCTTATCTGCTCACGGGGCTGTTTCTTACTGAAAAGCAGCGTGGTGGTGAAATAGCCAAACCCGCCTCTCAGGGCCACGGACCTGGTGCGCTCCAGACGCATCTGCTGGCACAGAAAGCACCGCTGAGCCTCTCTGAAGACCACCCGGCGCAAAAACTCCACCGGATCGTACTTCTGGTCCATGTAAATAATTTCAACCCCGATCTTTCCGGCTGCCAGGCCGACTCCCTCCCTGCGCAGGAGATACTCCTGAAGGGGCTGGATATTGGGATTGTAAAACAGTCCCATGACCTGAAATCCCTTCTCCATGAGAAGCTGCAGGGGGTATACAGCACAAGGCCCGCAGCAGATGTGCACCAGCACCCTGGGAGATTTATCTGCGGAATGTTCCAAAGGGTGTTCATGCTGTACAGACATAGTTTGCAAATTGAGTCCTGTCTTTTATCCGTTCTGATGCGCTGTGTCTTTCCTGGTTACTGGTTGCGGGGCATGTTGCCTGATTTTCCCTGATATATTGACACCCAGCATTCTCAGTCCGCTGTCATCTCATCTCAGGCCTCTGACCTCTGACGTCGGACCTCTGACCTCTGATCTCAACTCTCTTTGGGGTAGATAATGATCTGGCGCTCGAATTTCTCCTCCATCTGCACAAGCTTGTCTTTTTTATTGTTCAGCATGTACAGCGCCAGATCCTGTTCCACCGGGTACTCCAGGACCGGAGGGCAGTTCTTGCGCCTCAGAAGCCGGTAAATGTCCTTCTGGGCCTGCAGGGCCTGCCATTCCATGTTGCGGATCATGCCAGTTCCCTGGCAGCGGGGACAGTTTTCCATGGTCACGGACAAGGCCGAGATCCCCAGCCTCTGGCGCACCAGCTGGATCAGCCCGAACCTGGACATGCGGCTCATGTCAGAACGGGCCTTGTCCCCCTTGAGCGATGCCCGCAGAGCCTTTTCCACTTCGCTTATATGATTTTTATCCCTCATCTCAATAAAATCGATGATTATCTGGCCGCCCACATCCCTGAGCATCAGCTGGCGGGGAATGTTTTCAGCGGCCTCCATATTGGTCTTGTAGGCCATCTCCCTGAAATCCTTTTCTCCCCCGATCTTACCCGAGTTTATATCCACGGCCATGAGGGCCTCAGTCTGGTCAAAAACCAGCCGCCCTCCGCTGGGCAGCTCCACCTCCCTTGAAAAGATCTGGCTGATCTGCTTTTCCAGATTGAAGCGCTCCATAAGGGTCTTTTCCGGATCAAGATGGATGCGGACCATTTTCTTGCGCCTGGGGAAGACCAGGTTGACGAACTCCTGCACCTGCTCGGCCACCTGGTCGCTGTCCACCCAGATCTCGGAAACATCCTCGGTGAGATAATCCCTGACCGCCCTGAAGGCCAAGTCCTTTTCCTCGTATATAAGGGCCGGGGCCTTTTCAGCCACGCCCTTTTTGCGCACTTCCTTCCACAGGCGCTTAAGAAACTGCAGGTCCCTGGACAGGCATGTCTTATTCCTCCCTTCGCTGACAGTACGGACAATCACCCCCAGTCCCTGGTCCAGATTCAGTTCCTGAACTATGGATCTGAGTCTTTCCCTTTCTTTTTCATCCTCGATCTTTCTGGAGATGCCCAGCTGTTCCCTGCCCGGGGTTAATACGAAATACCGCCCCGGAAGAGACAGATAGGTGGACATGAAAGCCCCCTTGCTCCCGGTGGGTTCCTTGACCACCTGGACCAGGAGCTCCTGTCCGGGTTTTAAGACCTTTTGCAGGGGAGGGTATTTGTGTCCCTTTCTGGGCTTGATCTCTTCCTGGTAATATTCTGGATGCACCTCGTCCACCTGCAGAAACCCGTTCTTGCCTGAGCCGTAATTTATGAATGCGGCCTGCAGGGCCTGGTCGATGTTGTGTATCCTGCCCTTGTATATATTGCCCCTGGTCTTTATCTGTCCGAGCATTTCCACGTAATATTCCTGGATGATCCCGTCCAGGGCCAGAACCAGCTCGATCTGCTCCCCGGGGAGAACACTGAGAAACATTTTTCTTTTTCTTTTTTTTGCTGTACTCATTTCCCATTCCTTATACTGGTGTAAAATTTCTGTTCCCTGTCCCGGATGGTCCTGACCATTTTCCGGGCCTCAAGCCTGTCCAGCAAGACGGCTGCTTCAGCAGGATCAAGCCCCAGGCCCAGGCAAAGCTGCTGCAGGGTCTGGGGCCTGCGGCGAAGCGAATCAAGGACCGTGTCCGGACTCACGGGGCCTGTTGCAGATACAGGTCCCCCAGGGCCGGGTATGTCGGCCCGGGGACCCTTTAAAAAGGTCCGCCACCTGTTCAGTACATGCTCTGCAGGGACTGCCGGCTGCATATGGGCGCCGGGCCTGGTCATGACTGTAATATCCACCCGGTCGGGCCTGAGGTCTTTTAAAAAAGCGTTTATTCTCTCCAGATTTTCAGAGGTATCGTTGATGCCTGCCACCAGAAGGACTTCCAGATAGATCTTCCCCGGAAATTTCCGGCAGAACCGGGTGAGTCCCTGGGCCACGTCCCGGACATGAAGGCCCTTGCAGGGCCGGTTCAGGCGCAAAACCTCCTGCTGGACCAGGGTATCCAAAGAGGGCAGGACCACGTCCACGGACATAAGCTCCTCCTGAACCTGGTCATCAGCCAGCAGGGAGGAGTTGGTCAGCACAGCCAGGGGGATATGAGGGGCGATTCTTTTTATCTTTTGCACTATCCGGCCCAGGCCCAGGTTGAGACACGGTTCGCCCTCTCCTCCCAGGGTGATGTGTTCCGGTTCAGGACAATCCTGCTGCAAAAACCAGGCTTCCAGCTCTTCAAGGATCTTGTCCGGATCAGCGTATACCGCCCTGTGCATGGTCTTGAGGCTGGTGGGGCCTGATTCGCAGTACAGACAGTCAAAAGAGCAGATGCGTCCGCCCAGCAGGTCCACCCCCAGGGACCTCCCCAGTCTGGATGACAGAACAGGACCGAAAATATAATCAAACATGATCTGTTTCAGCCTTTTGGTGCAAACTTTACATGCTGACACCCCCCTTGCAATCCTTCGGGGTTCCTGTCAGATTCCGGCGGTCAGCTTTTTTCTGATCCATGGGACCCTCAGAAAACGGGCCTTACAGATACAGGAGGAAATCAGTGATCAAGCCTGGACAATTGGTAATGCTGGTCAGCCCAAAGGGCAAGCAATACTTCAGGGTTCTACAGCCCGATGAGATACTTAACACCAATGACGGCCAGCTTCAAATGCAAAATGTCATGGAAAAGGGTTTCGGCGCACGTGTTTACACTCACCTGAACCGTCCCTACACTGTAATCAAGCCCGCCCTGTACGACCTGATCAAGGCTGTCAAACGCAGGACCCAGATCATCTATCCCAAGGATATCGGGTACATTGTCCTCAAGCTGGGCATCGCCCCGGGATCAAGGGTGATCGAGGCCGGCTCTGGCTCAGGGGCTTTGACCACTGCCCTGGCCTGGTTCACCGGTCCCCAGGGTCGGGTTTATTCCTTTGAACGACGCCCTGAATTCGCTGAGCTGTGCCGCTTGAACCTGGAAAAAACCGGGCTGGAATCCAGAGTGGAGATCATTACCCAGGACATTGATTCCGGGTTCGGACCCGAAAACGTGGACGCCCTGTTCCTGGACGTACGCACCCCGTGGGAATGCCTGGAGCACATACCACAGGCCCTGGCCCCTGGTGGACCCCTGGGATTTCTGCTGCCTACGGTGAACCAGGTGAGCACCCTGCTGACTCATCTGGAAAAAGGACCCTACAGCAGCATAGAGGTCCTGGAAATCCTGGTCAGGCACTATAAGCCTGTACCAGAAAGACTGAGGCCCCAGGACCGCATGATTGCTCATACCGGGTACCTGATCTTTGCCCGCCTGAACCTTTCCGGGGATGAAAAAGCCCCTGAAGTTCAAACCGACCATGAGGAAGAAAATCATATATGTTGAGCGCAAAGGACCAAAAAACGGCCCTGGAAAAGGAGCTGGGGCAGAACCTGGAGTCAGTGCGGGCCAGGATAAACCAGGCCCTGGACAGGTGCGGGGAACCACAGAGAAATGTAACGATAGTGGCTGTCACCAAGAAACAGCCCCTGGACAGGATCCTGGCCCTGACCAGACTGGGTCACCTGGATTTCGGAGAAAACTATGTCCAGGAAGGTCTGGAAAAAATGCGGGCCGTGGGTGAGTCCGGAATCAAATGGCACTTCATAGGCGGGCTGCAGAGCAACAAGGCCAAGTACATCCCGGGCATGTTCCAGCTGGTGCATTCCCTGGATTCTTTAAAGGCGGCGCAGGCTCTGCATAAAAAGGCCGGATCCCTCGGTCTGGTCCAGGAAGTGCTCATCCAGGTCAATCTGGCCCGGGAAACTCAAAAATCAGGAGTTGTTGAAGAGGACCTGCCCGGGCTGTGCAGAGAGATCTCCAGGCTTGAGAACCTCAGGCTCTCGGGACTGATGCTCATGCCCCCTCTGGCCCGGGATCCTGAGGAATCAAGACCCTACTTTACCCGTTTAAGACGGATGAGACAAAGGCTGGAAGAGGACCTGGGCCTTTTTCTTCCCCATCTGTCCATGGGCATGTCCCAGGACTTTGTCCAGGCGGTAGAGGAAGGAGCCACCCTGATCAGGATAGGTACCCTTATTCTGGGTCCCAGGCCGGGATGCGCCTATGTGCCAGGTTCGTAACCCGGCAGACACCGGAGCCAGCCGGCCCGGGCTTAAATAAGTGGGCTCCTCGACGCAACGTGTGGATTTTATATCCAGTTAAAAATAAATAGCTTTCTTCAGAATGCCGGCTCCGGGGTTTTGGCAAAAGCGGCTTCCGGCACCTACTTTTAAACTTTTTTGTAAAGCACATGGAAAGCGTAGCTCTTCTTAAAAGTAGGTGCCGGATCTGAAGCGAGCTAGGCGGGCTTTAGTCCGCCTGAGAGCAAGTTTTTGAGCCCTTTTGCCAAAACCCCGGAGCTGGAAAGATATAGCATAGTGCCATAACAATTCCACAGCATACGTCGAAGAGCCAAAAAGTGGAGACATTACAGTCTGCGCTTGTTAAAAATTCGATTCTGGATTAATGTTATTATGATGAACAAGGTATCCATCTTCTTTTTTCTGCTCATGATCTGCT
>PUMA01000066.1 GCA_003551155.1 Desulfonatronospira sp. | reverse complement strand
AAGGGTATGCAGGATCTTTTCAGGAAAAGATGGTTTCCATGGAGCTCAACCAAACTGTTCAAGTGCGGAGTAAACAAGATGACTGAAAAAGACAGGATAATGGAAGCACTGGCCTTTCTGAAAAAGGCTTTTCCCGATTTTCATCCGGAAGTTCTGCTAGTCCTGGGAAGCGGCCTGGGGGAAATGGTCCGGACCTTCCAGCCGTTAAGCAGTACTGAGTATTCTCAGGTTCCCGGTTTTGTACGCTCCACTGTGGAGGGTCATGCCGGAACCCTTTATCTTTGCCGGGTAAAAGGCCTGAACCTGGCAGTCATGAGCGGACGGGTCCATCTGTACGAAGGTTATTCCTCTGGAGAAGTGGTCCGCAATCTTCGCGTCCTGGGGCTGTGGGGCGCCAGAACCGCTGTATTGACCAATGCAGCCGGAGCCCTGAATCCGCTTTTTTCCACCGGCAATATAATGCTTATCACGGATCATATCAATTTTACCGGAGAGAATCCCCTTACCGGCCGGAACCTGGACGATTGGGGTCCCAGGTTTCCGGACATGAGTTCCGTTTACTGCCCTGAACTGGCAGCTCTGGCTCAGAAATGCGCCCTGAACATGGGCGTGCCCCTGGAGAAAGGAGTTTACCTGGGAATCAAGGGGCCATCCCTGGAAACCCCTGCTGAAACCAGGGCTTTCAGACGTCTGGGAGGAGATGCCATAGGCATGTCCACCACCCTGGAGGCAATAGCATGCAGACATCTGGGCTTGCGTGTCCTGGGATATTCCTGCCTGACCAACAAAAATCTCCCTGACTGCATGGCTGAGACTTCACATGCTGAAATTCTCCGCCGGGCCCAAAGCATGAATGAAGTTCTCATAGAGCTGCTCCAAAAGACCCTGCCGCTTATACCGGGCGTGTATCAGAAATGAATTCTCTGCCCCCCCCTTTAGAGTCACTTTATCTGCTTGGCCAGCCTGTCAACCTGGCGGCAGATGCCCATAAGCAGCCTGAATTCGTGCTGCATGATTCTGTTTTTGGCCAGGAATCTCTTGAGGGGAAGCATGAAATAGTCCTGATTCTCCTGCTGCAGAAAATCTATGGCCAGGAGGGCTTCCTGAATGCTGTGGTGCAGAAGTCTTAATTCGTCCTGGGTTGCCGGCGGAGTGTCCGGGGGCTGCACAAAGCGGGTTTTTGCTGTTGGAACAAGCTTGAAACACTCGTAGAGCAGGATCAATACCGCCTGGGATATGTTCAGGGACCAGGAACGGCTTGTGGTGGGAATGCAGATAATTCTTGGACAGAGATCGATTTCCTGGTTGGTCAGTCCGGTGTCCTCCGGTCCGAAAACCAGGGCGGTGCGGAAGCCGCTGTATTCCGGATCCATGATCTGATGGGCCGCTTCCCATGGATTAAGAATGCCCTTGCGCCATCCGCCCACTCTGGCAGTAGTGGCAAAGACCTGGTGAAAGTCCTTAAGAGCCTCTGAGAGATCAGGATAAAGCTCAACCCCTTGCAGCAGTTCCATACCTTTCGGGGTAGCCAGCGGGGCAGCCCGCTTTGGATTGAAGTTTCGGCCGCCGGCAATAATCAGCCTTGAACATCCCATGTTCACGCAGGCCCGGGCTACTGAGCCCACATTCTCGGAATATTTGGGCCGGCAGAGGACTACGGCTATGTTTTCCAGCATGTGTGCCTGTCGGTTCAAAGGTCTTGTGCACAACTGCACGGTTCAGACATTAAACCTGAAGGTTATGATGTCTCCGTCCTGAACAATATACTCCCTGCCTTCCAGACGCAATAACCCTAGTTCTTTGGCTTTTTTAAAGCTCTTACAGCGAAGAAAATCTTCCCAGCTCAAAACCTCGGCCCGGATAAACCCCTTTTGAATGTCTGAGTGGATTGCCCCGGCAGCCTCCCAGGCGTTTCTGCCCCGTTTCAATGGCCAGGCCCGTACCTGCTTTTCTGCGGTGGTCAGATAGGTAATGAGCCCCAGAAGCTCAAAGGTTTTAGACACCACCCTGTCCAGCACTGACCCGGTTACCCCCAGATCCCGCATGAACTCTTCAACCTCCTGCTGGTCCTCCAGTTCAGACATTTCCCTTTCAAGCCTGGCGGAAAATGCTATATGGGCCTGGTCTGGTTCTTCCGCAGGGAGATTAAAATCCATTATCCGGTTCTCGTTCACGTTCCAGGCATACAGGATGGGTTTGGCCGAAAGAAAGGCAAAGCCCTTGAGGGCCTCGTGCCTGGCCAGTGTCCTTTCTGTTCTCAGGGGGTTTTCGTGTTCCAGGAGCTGCAATGCCTGGATAAGCAGTTCTTCTTCCAGGGGGTCGTAAAGATGTCTGTCCTTTTTTCTGTCCTCCCTGATCCTGTCCAGTTTCTTTTCGATTACAGCCATGTCAGAGATTACGAGTTCAGCCTCAATGGAGTCCTTTTGTGCCACGGGATCCTGAGCCCCGGTGAAGGCGTCCAGGACCGCCAGGAGACAGTCAACACCCCTGATGTCGCTTAATACCCTGCTGCCCAGAGCCCGGGCTCCTCCGCCCGGCGGATCCAGGTATTCTATCTCGATATGGGTGATCTTCTTGGGTCTGAAAAGCTCGCTTAGTGGCTCAAGGCGCGGCTCAGGCACCTTGACCATGGCCCTGCTTCCAGATACTCCAGGACCGGCCAGGGCCCGGAACAGCTCTGTCTTGCCGCTTCCGCTGAAGCCGATGATAGCTGTTTTCATTTATTATCCTGAGGCTGGCTGTGCCCGCAAACAGGTAAAAAATTATCCTCAGTCCAGAAACAGGACTGTTGACGCTTATAAGTTATCTGTCAGCAGTTACCTGTTATCAGGAGATCCGGATAACCAATAACCAAATAACAGTCTGAGCAGCTTAAATTTTCCTCAACACTTTCTTGTTTTTTTAAGAAAGGGTTTCAGGAGCAAGTCAAAAAGCAGCCAGGCCCGTTGATACAGAGCATTTAGAATTGTTATATGGTTTTCATCCGGAAACGGTTCTTTTCCTCGTTTCCGGAAAGAAACCCATAGCTTCAGCATCCGGAAATAAAGAATTTCCGGATGGAAACTATATAATTTCACCGGTGCAAATCCTGTGTGGAAAGTTCAGCGTCCAGCGGTTGATTTATTCTGAGAATACCGGACACTGTACAAATCCCCTAAACTTTAAAACAAAAGAAAAATTCTGACAAGAAGGACCAGGAAGGCCAATTTATACTTGCCAAAGAAAAGGGCT
This sequence comes from Desulfonatronospira sp., assembly GCA_003551155.1. Lineage (GTDB taxonomy): Bacteria > Desulfobacterota > Desulfovibrionia > Desulfovibrionales > Desulfonatronovibrionaceae > Desulfonatronospira. Next base: position 17,934 of record PUMA01000066.1, on the reverse strand, counting down.
ATGCTTATAGGCACGCACATTATGAGCAAGGATTTAATTATTGTCGAGTCACCGGCCAAGGTAAAGACCATAAGCAGATTTCTGGGCAAGGATTATACTGTTGAGGCCTCTGTAGGCCACATCCGGGACCTGCCCAAAAAGACTCTGGGAGTGGACGAGGAAAAGGGGTTTGTCCCTCAATACGAAGTCATCCAGGGCAAAAAAAAGGTGGTCAGCAAACTCAAGCAGAGTGCCGGCAGATCCGGGCAGATCTTTCTGGCCCCGGACCCGGACCGTGAAGGCGAAGCCATTGCCTGGCACATTGCCCAGGAAATCCGGGAAAAGAATCCCAATATTCATCGCATTCAGTTCAACGAGATCACTCCCAGGGCTGTGAAGGAAGCCCTGAAGCATCCCAGAAGGCTCAATGAAAACCTGTTTAATTCTCAGCAGGCCAGGCGGGTTCTTGATCGCCTGGTAGGCTACAAGATATCGCCGCTGCTGTGGAAAAAGGTCAAGCAAGGGCTGTCAGCCGGCCGGGTACAGTCGGTAGCCCTGCGAATGGTCGTGGAACGCGAGCGGGAGCGGCAGGCTTTTGTATCTGAAGAATACTGGGTATTCAAGGCGTTGTTGCATGCACCGGGGAAGGAAGGTTTTGAAGCGGTTCTCTGGAAAATCGGCAGCAAAAAGGTCCATGTCCCTTCTGAAGAAGAGGCCGTAGCCCTGGAACAGATGCTGAACAAAACCTCATTTGCGGTTCATTCAGTAGAGGAAAAGGAAAGGTTCAGGAACCCCAAGCCGCCATTCATTACTTCCACCCTGCAGCAGGAGGCAAGCAACCGTCTTGGATTCACAGCCAAGAGAACCATGGCTGTAGCCCAGCGACTTTATGAAGGGGTTGATCTGGGGGAAAGAGGAACTACTGCGCTCATCACCTACATGCGCACTGACTCAGTACGTGTGGCCAAAGAAGCGCAGCAGGAAGCCAAAGCCTGGATAATCAGCAACCTGGGGGAGGATTATTATCCTCAGAAAACCAGGTACTTCAAGTCCAAAGGTTCTGCACAGGAGGCTCACGAAGCCATCAGGCCGGTGGATCCGTCCATTACGCCCGATGAGGTAAAATCATACCTGTCCCGGGATGATTATTCGCTCTACAGGCTGGTCTGGTCCAGGTTCATGGCCTCTCAGATGGCTCCGGCCAGGCTTCTGGATACTGTGGTAACTGTAAAGGCAGCCAATACCCTGTGGAGGGCCAGGGGAGAAAGGATTATTTTTCCCGGATATATGCGAATATACTCTGCCGGGGGTCCCAGGGAAGACAGCCTGCTGCCCGAACTAATTCCCCAAGAGCAGCTGGAGCTTGATAAATTGATCAAGGAGCAGAAATTTACCCAGCCTCCAGCCAGGTACAGCGAGGCCTCCCTGGTGCGCAGGCTGGAAGAGCTGGGCATAGGAAGGCCTTCCACCTACGCGGCCATCATATCCACTCTTCTGGAGCGCGAATATGTTGTTCTGGAGGAAAAAAACTTTCAGCCCACAGAACTGGGATCCGAGGTATGTGATCTTCTGGTGGCCCACTTTCCTACGCTTATGGATGCGGGTTTCACCGCCCAGATGGAGCAGGACCTGGATCCCATTGCCCTGGGGAAGAAGGACTGGGTGGAGGTGCTTAATGCATTCACCAGCGGGTTCAACCCGACCCTGGAAAAAGCCAGAAAAGCCATGGCCTCGGTCAAAGGGGGCAAGGAAACAGAGATAAAATGCGAGCAGTGCGGAGGGGCCATGCTCATCCGCTTTGGCCGCAACGGGGCTTTTCTGGCCTGTTCCAGCTATCCTGAGTGCAGGAACACCAGCAATTTCACCAGGGATGAGCAGGGTGCCGTTCAACCGGTGGAGAACGAGCCTGTGCAGCAGGAAAAGGTAGGCTCCTGTCCTGAATGCCGAGGGGATCTGGTGATCAAGAAGGCCCGCTCAGGCAGCAGATTCATCGCCTGTGACAACTATCCCAGATGCAGGCATACTGAGCCTCTGTCCACCGGGGTTCCCTGTCCTGTCGACAATTGTTCAGGTGAGCTGGTGGAAAAGGGCAGCCGCAGAGGCAAAGTCTTTTACGGCTGCAATCAATATCCCGAGTGCACCTATGCCCTGTGGAACCCGCCGGTGTCCCGGGACTGTCCAGAGTGCGGCTCCAAGGTTCTGGTCCGCAAGAATACCAAAACCAGGGGAGAGCATCTGGCCTGTCCGGAAAAAAAGTGCAGACACTGGGAAATGCTGGATCATAATGCCTGAGATGACAAGACGGCAATGAAAGCCTGCTCTTATCTGGCCAGCGGGTGAGCTGTACGGGACAGGGGCTGCCCTGATCAGCCGGCCGGATTATTCAAGAACAACAGTATATTTTTTGAGAAAGCCCACGGGATGGTAGGATTCCTTGGCTTTTTTCAGGCCGGGATCACCCATATCCTGCTCGCGGTTGACTATCTGAAAATTCTGGGCCGAATACTTCAAAAAAAGCCTGTTCATTGCCTGGTATACCCCCTTATACTTGGGGCAGCCCTTTTCGAAATGGATGAGCAGGCTGTTGTCCGGCAGTGCTTCAGCCACGGTAAAAGCAGCCATTTCTCCTCCCACCATCAGCCCTGCGCCGAACAGGTTCATGAGCTGCTCCCAGGCGCCGAGCACTCTGACCACCACCTGGTTTTCCGCCTCCAGGGTCTCGGACTCGGCGCATTCCTTCCACAGGCACCATTCGGTCTGCAGGCCCAGGGCGTGTTCGATATATTTCTTGTTCAGGGTCACGTAGTCAAATTTGTTCTGTCTGACAAACTGGTTGTACAGGTTTTTTTTCTTGTGCCACTTGTTTCCTTTAAGGGCTGTCAGCTCCGGCACAGAATAGAGATAGTCCCAATGTTCCCGGGCTTCAGAAACCTGGATGCCCGGAACCTCTTTCTTCAGTCTTCCGGCCAGATCTTCCGGCACCCGGATAAACCGGGCAGGCCTGGGAAAATCTTTCAATATTGAGACCCAGTCCTTATCCCAGTTTCCCACAGGTGCCCAGTAACCCTTTTCAGGCTTCTCCTGCCTGATCCAGGCCAGGCCATGTGCAAAAGCAATTTCCAGTCCGTATTCCTGGGACCAGCCCCAGATATTGGTGAAGCTGTAGTCAGAAACCGGCTGGGGGGTCAGGGAGAATTTTTCACTGTAGCTGTCCTGCAGAGACAGTTCCGGGGATTGAAAGTGCATGGCTTTCCTCATATGGAGATTAAAAGAAATAAAACATGGCTGGACCTGGGTCAAGAGAAGACCTGTCCGGATAAATCTGTCGGCCACAGGGCCGAGAGGAGCAGTCTATGACCACCTGGATCAGAAAGTATGCATATGGCCATGTCTGGTGTCTCAGTTTGATGACCCTGGCCGGTTTGATCCTTGCCGTTAGCATCAACGGCATAGGAGTGCACCAGCAGTTCATTGCAGGAGGTTTTGCCGGGCTGAGCCTGCTTCTTTTTTATGTTACCGGCTTTTTGAATCCTGGAGCATGGCTGGTGTTTTTAAACATACCGGTGTTTCTCCTGGGGTTTTTCCTGGTCAGCAAGAGATTCTTCCTTTACAGTCTGTACTGTCTGCTGGCCACAGCCTTTTTTCTGCAGATTGTCCGGCTGGAACTGCCGGTTCAGGATCCCCTTCTGGCCGCCCTGTCTTACGGATGCCTTCTGGGAGCCGGCATGGGCATAAGTCTCAGGTCGTTCGGATCTACAGGAGGTCTGGATATAATCGGGGTCATCCTGTACCAGAAGTTCAATATCAATATCGGTCAGAGCAGTTTTATCTTCAATATGGCTCTATTTTCTCTGGGATTCATGTTTCTGCAGACCGACCTGGTGCTTTATTCGCTGATCAGTGTTTTTCTCACCGCGGTGATAGCGGACTATTTCATGTCCTTGTTCAATCAGCGCAAAATGGTCCTGATCATAACCGCTTTTCCTGAGCTGATGGTCAGTCTGGTCAGCAGCAAGCTGCAGCGTGGTTCCACTTACATATACGGCCAGGGGGCATACAGTGGCAAGCGGAAGAAAATAGTCCTCACCGTGGTCAACAATTTCCAGTTGAAAAGGCTGGAAGAGTTGATCTATGCTAATGATCCAGAAGCATTTGTCATAATTGAGAATACCTTTAATGTCCTGGGGCGGGGCTTTTCCAAGAGGATGCTTTTTTAATGTCAATTATAGTGCTGCTTACAGATTTTGGCCTGGCCGATCCATACGTGGGCCAGATGAAGGCAGTGATTTACAGAAATTTTCCTCAGGCCAGGATTTTGGATCTCTGTCACGGTGTACAGTCATTCAATATCATCCAGGCCGGCTTTATCCTGGCCTCTTCCCTGGAATTTTTACCGCAGGGCTCAGTTGTTGCGGCGGTGGTCGATCCGGGAGTAGGGTCAGAGCGCAGGATTGTTCTTGCGCAAACCAAATCAGCCTGGATACTGGCCCCGGACAACGGACTGCTTGGCCAGGTGCAGGATGAAGGCCGGATAGTCATGGCTTACAGGCTCCATGGAGATTTTCCAGCCTCAGCCACATTTCACGGCAGAGATATATTTGCTCCCCTGGCTGCTGCTTTGGCACGGGACGACAGGATCCCGGGGGATTTTGAAGCCATGGATCCGCAGGATCTGGTCCGCATGGAGCTGCCCGGGCCGGAAATGTCCAGAGAGGGACTTGTCTGCCGGGTGGTACACCGGGACTGCTACGGCAACCTGATCCTGGATCTCAGTGCATCCCAATGGACAGAAGGGCTGCAGGGCAGGAAGCTGCGCATTAAGGATTACAGGCTGCTTTCAGCACCGTTTTATGCAGCCATACCTGATGGTTGCCTGGGTCTTGTTCCCGGCAGTCAGGGTAAACTGGAGATAGCGGCCCGGGAGGAAAGCGCTGCCAGCCTTCTGGGTCTGGGTCCCGGGGACAGAATTGTTATCGTCCCTGAACGGCAAACCTTGAATGGAGAGTGACCAATGCCTCAAACCGCCATTATCTATGATCCTGTATGCAAGCACCATCTGGCCGGAACCGGCCACCCTGAAAGTCCTTCCCGGCTTGAAGCTGTTGTATCAGCCCTGGAGAATGACCAGGCCTGCCAGTCATTGATCTGGCAGAGGCCGGTTCCGGCCAGGGAGGAAGATCTATTGGCCAATCATGGACAGCGCTATGTGGACCTGGTCCGGGACAGTGTGGCAGCAGGCCGTTATTCACTGGGCTATCCGGATACAGACATCAGTCCCGGATCCTGGGAGGCTGCTCTGGCTGCGGCAGGGGCCCTGCTTGCAGGGGTGGATATGGTTATGGAAGGCAGTGCAGCCAATGTCTTCTGTCCTGTACGTCCCCCCGGGCATCATGCCCGTACGGACATGGGTATGGGGTTCTGCCTGTTCAACAATGTGGCTCTGGCGGCCAGACATGCCCGGGCCAAGTACGGTCTGGACCGGATCCTGATCATTGACTGGGACGTACATCACGGCAATGGAACCCAGGAATCCTTTTACCGGGAACGGGAGGTATTTTTTTTCAGCACCCACCAGGAAGCCTGGTATCCATTTACAGGATCTGTCCATGAGACCGGGGAAGGTCCGGGGAAGGGCACGACCATGAATTTTCCCTTTCCGGCAGGGTCCGGTCCCCAGGAAATTTTGCCGGCATATACCGAACACCTGGTTCCGGCCATGGAGGATTACAACCCGCAACTGGTGCTTGTTTCAGCCGGATTCGACTCCCTGCAGGGAGATCTTTTGGGCAGGGTCAACCTTACAGTTGAGGACTTTACCCTATTGACCAATCTGGCCATGGATATTGCGGAAAAACATGCTTCCGGAAGGCTGGTCTCCACCCTGGAGGGAGGCTATAATCTTAATGGACTGGCCCGGGCCTGCACAGCCCATGTGCGCACACTCACCCAGATATAGGCTTTGGAATCCGGATTTCAGGGAAAAAACATCCTGGCGGTCCAGTACGCTCATTGGGCTCAATTTATTCTGTCTGCTGCACACCTGTTTTCACATCCTGGTCAGACCCTGTCCAGGCTGCATTTCCAGGCCGGTGAGATGAGTTTCGTATCCTCCCAGGCCTTCTATCCTGGTCTTAAAATCTTTTGAGCCCAGGAGCCGCAATACTTTTTGAACCTTTGGATCATTCACAAAGACTGCAGGTATCAAAAGATCGTATCTTTCTCTGGCCAGAGGAACAAAGTCCAGGTCAAGTGCTGCTGCTGCAGCCTGGATGCCCAGACCGCAGTCGGCTGTTCCGCTTAAAACGTTTACCGCCACTCCCATGTGCGTATACTCTTCCTTGGAGTAGCCCCGGACCTGATCAGGGGAAATAGAGGAGCGCTCCAGGTGGTAATCCAGAAGAATTCTAGTTCCGGCCCCTTTCTGACGATTGACGAACTGCACTTCCTCCCTGGTCAGGTCTGTCAGAGAATGGATTTTTTTTGGGTTTCCAGGCGGAACAATTATTCCCTGATGCCGCACCGCCAGGTTGATAAGCCTGTATTCCAGATCCGGAGCGTATCTTTCCAGAAAGGGAAAGTTGTAGTCCTCCCGTGCAGGATCAAAAAGGTGCATTCCAGCCATGTGGGTGAATCCCCGGCTTGCGGCGGTGATGCCACCCATGCTGCCCACATGGGTGGAGGCCATACGGATGGGAGGAGAAACCCCCATGAGTTCATTGGCCAGAAGATCCAGGGTGTTGTCATGACTGCCCACGCATACCAGGACCTGCAGGATCTCCTCTTTGCCGCGCAGCAGCTGGACTCCGATTTCCCTGTCCTCTCTTACTCCTTCAAGATCCGCGGGTATTCTCACTAGACCCTGAGCCCTGGTCAGAGAGGTCATCATGCCTGCTCCTCGGGGCAGAGGGGTGGCAACAAATCTGTCCCCCACCCGGCCCAGAGATACACGCAGAAATTCCTCCATGCCCAGCTTTGAAGGGACTTTTCTGGTCAGAATGGCTTTTACTGTCTGCGGTTCGCCGGGATGCCTTCCGGACAGCCAGAAGACCAGCGGCCTGATTATCTGCTCAAAGCATACCACTGAACTGACAGGATATCCCGGAGCTCCCACCAGAATCTTGTTATTGTCAGCCACACCCAGAAGAGTGGGCTTGCCGGGCATGGCCTTGAGCCCGTGCACCAGAACTATGCCCTTGTCCTGGATGATTTTTCGGGTATAGTCTTTGGTGCCTGCTGAAGATCCAGCACCGATAACCACTATGTGAGCATTTGAATCCAGGGCCTTCTGAACTTCCCTGCCAAGGATCAGGTGGTCATCAGGCACCGGTGCGGTTCGACTGTAACCGCAGTCCCAGCTTCTGGCCATGCTGGTCAGTACCTGTGAATTGCTTTCAATGACCTGGCCCGGCCTGGGTTCCGGCCTGGAGATGAAATCCAGCACTTCATCACCGGTAGGAATGAAGTGGATCAGGACCTTTTCCCGGACCATGACTTCCCATATTCCCCCACTGAGCAGAGCGCCTATGTCGTATGCAGAAAGAAGATGGTTCTGGGGCAAAAGCAGTTCCGTGGCCACGATATCCTCGCCTATGCGCCGGACGTGCTGCCAGGGATAGGCCGGCTCCTCTACTGATATGGTATTTTCGTCCTCCTGGTTGATTTTTTCCACCATGATCACGCTGTCCATGTCCGGGGGCAGGATATTGCCTGTGTTGATCTCCACAAAGTCCCTGTTTTTACGCAGCATGACCGGGCTGTCCTCTCTGGCCCCGAATGTGCTTTCAGCCCTTACAGCAACGCCGTCCATGGCAGCGCTGTGAAAAGTAGGCGAGGAGTATCTGGCCCGGACCGGTTCAGCAGTGACTCTGCCTGCAGCCTCGTGGGTGGGAATGACTTCCCTGCCGAGTAGTTCTTCAGGGCTTACGGCCTGATACAACTGCTCCAGGGCCTGCTCAATGGTGGTTGTCTTGAGGTAGATGTTTCTTTGCTCATCCATGTTCTGCTCCGGTTGACTGGCGGAAAAAGTTTTAAGTTTTCATAGTGTTGTATCTTTCAAAAGTCCAGGCTCAATACCAGGGGAAATGTCCGGACTTTTGAGCAATAGGTGCATAAATAGTTTTCATCCGGAAACGGTTCTTTTTCCTTTTGGCTGCGTCAATCTGCACAATTCTTCGTCAACGTATTAAGATACGCCTCCTTATAACTGCTTGATTTCCTTGCCAAAAAAAACAACTCCTCGTTTCCGGAAAGAAACCCATAGCTTCAGCATCCGGAAATAAAGAATTTCCGGATGGAAACTAAATAATGTCTTACGGGGTCAAGGCATACCCACCCCGGCAATCCGGGCCCCGCAATGGGTACAGGACCCTTTTTCCAGGTGCACTTCCCGGAGCTGGAAACCCAGCCTGGCAATGACCTTTTCATGGCACTTGGGACAGAATGTATTTTCTCCGTTATGACCCGGTACATTACCTGTATAGACATATTCCAGTCCTGCCTCTTTTCCAGTCTGGTAAGCTTCCTCCAGGGTTTTAACCGGTGTGGACTTCCTGTCAGTAAGCCTGAAAGTGGGATGAAACCGTGATATATGCCAGGGCGTGTCCACACCGAGCCTGCCGGCGATGAATCCGGCTATTTTTTCCAGCTCCTTTTTGGAATCATTCAGTCCCGGTATGATCAGGGTGGTTACCTCCAGCCACCAGCCCATTTCTCTTATCTTGACCAGGTTGTTCAGGACAGGTTTGAGCCTGGCCCCGCAATAATCACGGTAAAAGCTTGCAGTAAAGGCTTTGAGATCTATATTGGCCGCATCAATGAGTCCCTCCATTGCCTTGAGGCAGTCAGGGCCTTGAAAGCCGTTGCTGACGATTATATTTTTCAGGCCGTTCTCGTGTGCTTTTTGGGCCGTTCTAAGGACAAGCTCGATAAAGACGGTGGGTTCGGAATAGGTGTAGGATACGCTCTCAGCCCTGTATTCCAGAGCTGTCTGTATCAGTTGTTCCGTGGTTATGTGCTGTCCCTCGCGGAACTGACGTTCCTTGGGAGGCTGGGAAAGGGTGAAGTTTTGACAGAAACTGCAGGAAAAGTTGCAGCCCATGGTGCCCAATGACAGGCTGAGGCTGCCGGGCATAAAGTGGTAGAGAGGTTTTTTTTCCACAGGATCCACATTAAGGGCGGCAACATTATCCCCTACCAGGGTGAACAGCTCACCTTCTCTGTTTTCCCTTACCCCGCAAATTCCACGCTCCCCCGGGTCAATCAGGCAAAAATGGCTGCAGGCCATGCACTGTACCGCATCGTCTTTCTGAGGTCTCCAAAGGACAGCCTTGACGGGTGCATAAACCATAACAACCTCCTGGCGGTATTAAACTTCCAAGACTTCCATGCTCACGATCTGGATTAACCTGTCAAATCCAAAAATATCAAAATGTATATGAATATAATATATCGAGATTTCTTTGTTTCAAGTTTCAAGTTGACTTTTTTTCCGTATCCAATGGGAACTATTACTGTATGGACTAGTTGATACAGTCTGTTCAAGCTGGGAGTGATGCGGAAAATACTTGAGCTTGTAAGAAAAAAAAACTACTATTTTTTAAAATCTTATAATGTGGATATGATTATTTGACAGGAGCGAATATGACCAGAATAGAAAAGGCCTATAAACAGGCAGGAGTGGATATCCAGAAAGCAGGGAATTTTGTGGATACTATCAAGGCCATGGTGTCACAGACCCACGGAAAAGGAGTGATTACCGAAATTGGAGGCTTCAGCGGCTTATTCAAGCTGGATATGCACAATCTCAAGGATCCTGTGCTGGTGGCGTCCACCGACGGGGTGGGCACCAAACTCAAGCTGGCCTTCCTCTTCGACCGCCATGACACCGTAGGCATTGATCTGGTGGCCATGTCCGTCAATGATGTTCTGGTTCAGGGCGCATTGCCGCTGTTTTTCCTGGACTACCTGGCCATGGGGGAGCTGGACACCCGAAAAGGCGAAGACATTGTCAAGGGGATAGTCCAGGGCTGCCTGCAGGCCGGATGTGCCCTTCTTGGAGGAGAAACGGCTGAAATGCCTGGTTTCTATTCTCCAGGCGAGTATGATCTTTCAGGCTTTTGCGTAGGCATTGTAGATGATTCCAGGATCGTTGACGGAGGTGAGATCAGACCTGATGACGTCCTTATAGGCCTGGCTTCAAGCGGGCTGCATTCCAACGGGTATTCCCTGGTGCGCAGGCTTTTGGAAAAATCAGCCCTCAGGGGGGAGGACATCTTCCCCGGCACTAGCAGGAAAGTCAGCGATGTGCTGCTTGAACCCACCAGGATATATGTGCCAGAGATCAAGAGCCTGATGCGCGACATCCGGATAAAGGGCATGGTTCATATTACTGGGGGAGGCTTTTATGAAAATATACCCAGGATTATACATCGCGGGCTTTCCGCCAGAATAGGATTCGGCACCTGGGAGATTCCCCGGGTGATGCACTGGGTCAAGGAGGAGGGAGAACTGTCCTGGGAAGATATGCTTCAGATCTTTAACTGCGGTATCGGCTATATACTGGTGGTTTCACAGGATGACAGTGAAGAGGTCATGTCCAGGCTGGGCGGCATGAACTGCAGGGCCTGGGATATCGGAAGGATCCGGGAGACCTACAGGGGTCAGGAAAGGGTGATTATTGATTTCTAATGCTCCGGGTCACCCGGGAAAAACGATTTCTGATCATGATTCCGGAATTATACATACCTTTGCCTGCAAAAAATCTTTTTGCAGGCATTTTTTTGTCCCGCTCTTCAAGGATGGACTGGAAGATTATGCCTGCACACTGTTTACCGGATCGCCTTATCTGTTCAGAAGATCCTGCAGCTGATGCTTTGGCTGTCTGTGATTCTGGATCTGTCTTTCAGGCCCAAAATAATTGTGTAACAAATCACACCAAGGGAGATCAGGAATGAAGAGAAAAAAGATCGAGAACATTTATCCGGAGGACTTGAGAGATTTTTCTTCCCGGCACAAGGAAAAGGACTATCTCCTACTTGATGTACGGCTCCCGGAGGAATATGTCCGGGAGCATATACCCGGGTCCAGGCTGATTCCCCTGCACGAGCTTGAAGGCCGGCTGGGAGAACTGGGGCCTGGTCAAAAGCTGATTTTCTACTGCAGCAGCGGAAAAAGATCCATGGCTGCGGCTACACTGGCCCGGGACAGCGGCCTGTTTCCGGATGAAATATTCAATCTGGAGGGCGGAATAAACGCTTATACCGGCAAAACCCTGCATGAATTTCCTAAGCTGGAGATTTTTCATGATCTGCACAGCACCAAGGATGTGCTGGAGCAGGCGATAGCTCTGGAAAAAGGGGCGCAAAGGCTTTATTCTGTCTTTATGCACAGACTGAAAGACCATGACCTGAAAAGACAGATGCAAATCCTGGCTGATCTGGAAGTATCACATGCCCAAGTGCTTTACAAACAGGGCAAGGATCTCTTTGCCCGGGACTTTGAATCCATGTTTGAAGCTGCTCCGGACAGGTTGATTGAGGGCGGGCTGGATGCGGACGCCTGGTTTGCAGGGCTGGAATCAGCCGGGGAGGGGGACATGTGCACCTTTTTTCTGGAACTGGCCCTGGAAATGGAGAATATGGCCTATGACATGTACCGCAATCTGGCGGAAAAAGATTTTTCCCGGGATTTAACCGAATGTTTCTTCGTGCTTTCAGAGCAGGAAAAAGCGCATATGCGCCTGATTGCAAGAATTTTCAAGGATTGTTCCAGGCTTTGATTTGGTGTTCTCAACCTGTTCACCTTGGTCAGTTTTCCTGATACCTTGAATAAAACTTTCATCAAAGCATAATCATCCCTAAAATACCGGAGTCTTTCATGCAGCACAGAAAATTAGATCCAGGGGAATTATACAGAAAATGCGATGTATCCGGATTTTCATTCGAGACCACGGCAGAACTGGAGGCCATTAAGGACTTGAGCCAGGGAATCGGCCAGCCCAGGGCCGTGCAGGCCCTGAAGTTCGGTGTGGGCATCCGGCAGCACGGCTACAATATCTATGCCCTTGGTCCGGGAGGAATGGGCAAACATACTTTTGTCCGGCAGTATCTTTCCCGGGAACTATCTGATGCGCCCTCGCCCACAGACTGGTGTTATGTAAACAATTTCCACAACCAGGGCAGGCCTTCTCTGCTTAATCTGCCCAAGGGCAGGGGCAATTCCCTGGCCCGGGACATGGAGAAGCTGGTGCAGTAAGCTCCCAATGCACTCAAGGAAGCCTTTGAGAGTGAAGAGTACCAGAACAGGCTGCAGGCCATGCAGCATGAATTCAAGGAATACCAGCAGAGTGTATTCGAAGAGCTGCAGAACAAGGCCAGGGAGAAGAATCTTACCCTGATCAAGACCCCTACCGGAATGGCCTTTGCTCCTGTGCAGGACAAGGAGATCATGCCGCCGGAAGAGTTTCAGAAGCTGCCGGAAGATCAGCGCCGGCAGATTGAAAAGGACATGGAAGAGATGCAGAATGAATCCCAGCGCATGTTTTAGAAGTTCCCGGCCTGGCAGAGAGATATGCGGCAAAAGATCGTGGATCTGAACAATGAAGTGGCCCGCTATGCTTTGGGACCCCTGGTTGAGGAGATCAGGAACAGATACAGCGATGTCCCTGCTGTGGGAGATTACCTGGATGCAGTGGAGAAGGACATTATAGAAAACGTACGGAATATTCTGGAATCTGACAGGCAACAGGATGAAGGTCGAGGCCAGTCAGCGTCTCCCGATATGTTCGGAACCGGCGAATGGGGGGGCAGCGGACGCAGTCAGGTAATGCGCAGATACAGGGTCAATGTCCTGGTGGATAACAGCCTGACCACTGGTGCGCCGGTAATATACGAAGACAATCCAACCTATGCCAATCTTGTGGGCCGGGTGGAACATCAGCCCATGATGGGGGCCCTGGTCACCGATTTCAACCTGATCAAGCAGGGAGCCCTGCACCGCGCCAACGGAGGAGCCCTGATCCTTGATGCACACAAGGTACTCACCCACCCAGGGGCCTGGGACGGATTGAAAAGGGCTTTGATCTCAGGAAAAATCAAAATCGAGTCTCTGGCCGAGATGTTCAGTCTCATCAGCACCATTTCCCTGGAGCCCGAGCCGGTTCCCCTGCAGGTCAAGGTAGTGATGGTAGGCAGTCCTTTGCTGTATTACCTGCTCAAGGAATATGATCCGGAATTTGTCAAACTTTTCAAGGTGGCTGCTGATTTTGACGTGCGCATGGAGTGGGATGAACTGCACCAGGATCTCTTTGCCCGGTTTATGGCCGGGGTTATTGAACAGGAAGGACTGAGACCTTTCCACAAAACCGGGGTGGGCAGAATGCTGGAGTACAGTGCGCGCAGGGTACAGGATCAGAAAAAGCTGTCCACCTACGTGCAGGGCCTCACCGACCTGATGCGCGAGGCTGATTACTGGACAGGGGAAAACGGTCGTAAAACCGTAACCCATGAAGACGTACAACAGGCCATTGACGCTTCAGCATACCGATGTGATCTGATCCGCGAACATGTCTGGGAAAACATCAGCCGCGGGATAATGCACATTGATACCCGGGACCGCAGAGTTGGTCAGATCAACGGTCTTTCGGTCATTGCCCTCGGGGATTTCATGTTCGGGCGTCCCAGCAGGATCACGGCCCGGATCAGGCTGGGCAAAGGGGAAGTCATAGACATCGAGCGGGAGGTAAAATTAAGCGGCCCTATCCATTCCAAGGGAGTGCTTATTCTGTCCGGATTCCTGGGGGCCAGGTATGCTTCGGACAGGCCTCTGTCCCTGTCAGCCAGCCTGGTGTTTGAGCAGTCATACGGGGGTATTGACGGGGACAGTGCCTCGTGTGCCGAACTTTACTGCCTGCTCTCGGCCATATCAGAGATCCCCCTCAAGCAGTCCGTGGCGGTAACCGGATCAGTTGATCAGCACGGTCAGGTGCAGGCCATTGGGGGAGTAAATGAAAAGATTGAAGGCTTTTTTGATGTGTGCAAGGAGAAAGGCCTGACCTCAGAGCAGGGGGTGCTGATACCTGAGGCCAATGTGGAGCATCTCATGCTCAAAAATGAAGTCATACAGGCGGTGGAGTCTGGAAAGTTCCATATCTATCCGGTGCAGAATATTGATCAGGGTATGGAAATTCTTACGGACATGATTGCAGGCGAACCTGATGAAATGGGAAACTATCCCCGAAATACGATCAACAGCAGGGTTCACAACAGGCTGCTTGAGCTCCATGAAAAACGCAGACAGTACAGCTCAAACAGAGAGCAGGGAGGTGAGTCTTGAGCCAGGACAAGTCCCAGCCCACGCTCCAGCGTATTCTGGTTCCCCTGGATGCTTCGGAACACAGCATGGCCGCACTGAGCGCTGCAGCGGAACTGGCTTCTGCACTGGGAGCAGAGCTGGAAGGGCTTTTTGTGGAGGATATCCATCTGCTGCAGCTCTGTGAGTTTCCGTTTGTCAGGGAAATCTCTCTTTTGGGTCCATCCTTCAGGCGTATTGACCGGACAGAAACTGAAAGGCACCTTAAAATCCGGGCCGAGCATCTGAAACGAGTTCTGGCGGATGTAGCCAAAAAATTCAACGTGCCCTGGAAATTCAGGGTTACCAGGGGAGGGGTGTCCAAAGAAGTACTGGCTGCATCTGAAGAAGCGGACCTGACCATTCTGGGCAGAGCCGGATGGTCCATGGCCCGCAGCCCCAGGGTTGGATCCACGGTGCGCACTGTGGTGAGCCAGGGACGCGGCCTGACCCTGATCATGCAGCATGGAGGGCGTATTCAGCCTTCTGTACAGGTACTGTTTACAGGATCACAGCTTTCGGAAAAAGCACTGGGCGTTGCCTTGGACCTGGGAGGTCAAAAGGATCTTTTCCTTGTTGTTCTTATGGTTACTCACAGCCAGGAAAATCTGGAACCCATGCAGAACAGGGTGAAGAATATAATTGCCGGCCGAAAAGTTCAGGCTTCCCTGCATGTTCTGCAGGACCTGGATTATGGGCTGATCAGCAGGTTAGTACGTGTTCATGGTCCCGGGCCTTTGTTCATTCCCTGTGAGGAGCCGCATCTGCACGGCGAGGCCCTGCAGACCCTGATAGGTTCCCTGGAAAACCCGGTCTTTCTGGTCAGGCAGGCCCGGAAGGAAAAGTAAGGTGTCCAGCCCTGCAAAATGTCTCAACAGGACTTTTGTTATCTTTTCTCCAGCCAGGGATTGAAATAGCCGAAACCGATCCAGGGGCATTCTTTCCTTACCCTGCGCATAAAGTTCTTCAGTCCCACCTGGGGACCCAGAGACCTTTTCCGGGCAAGATCCCAGTATATATCCGGATCAAGATTGAGGTTGCGCATCTGTATATAGTCCACTTTGTGAGCCTGGACAAGGTCTATCAGTTTATCCAGTTCGTATTCCGTATCTGTTGCTCCAGGAAAGAACAAAAGATTCAGGGAAATGAAAAGGCTGTTTTCCCTTGCCTGGGCAATGCTCTGGCGGACATTTTCCATGCTGTAGTCCCTGGGCCTGAAGTATTCCCGGTAGAAATTCTGATCTGCGCTGTTGAGGCTGACCCGGATAGAGTCAATTCCGGCCCCGGCCAGCTCCTCAACGTGTTCGGGCAAGGAAGCGTTGGTGTTGATATTGATGGTGGCCCCGGGAACAGACTGTCTGCCCTTTTTCACCGCACTGATTATGGTTTCAGCCCTGGTCAGCGGCTCTCCCTCGCAACCCTGGCCAAAGGAGAGAATAGGCCGGTTTTCCCTGCTGCAGTGTTCCAGCATGACTTCCAGGATTTCCCGGGGACTGGGAGAAAAGTCTATCCTGTTCTGGGTGGCAGGCATACCTGAATCAGGGGGCTGCAGGGAAATACAGCCGATACAGGCGGCATTGCAGGCTCTGGCTACGGGCAGGGGGGCTTCAAATCTGCCCAGGGCCAGGTTCCTGGCTGCAGGGCAGCAGTAATTCAGAGCACATCCGGCCAGGTGTCGCATGAGCCTGTTTTGCGGGGATTTCTGCAGCAGTTCCCTGGCCCTGCGGGTAATCCTGGACTGGGGAATGCCTGCAAAGTTCTGCCTCTGGTCCTGATCCACCCGCGTAGCCGTAATCCAGAAACGGCCGTCCATGAATCCCACAGCTCCATAGGCAAACAGGGGCAGTCTTGGAGGGTTGTCTTCCGGGACAAAGGCCGCTGTGCCGGACAGGGTATGGCCGGGGCTGGCAAATCCGGCCAGGGCCAGGCCTTGAATCACTTCAACCTTTCCGGTCCTGGGATCAAGACCCGCTGCATTTCTGCCCGGAAGCAGAAAAAGATCGCTTGTTTCCGGCAGGGGAATCATTTCATCCGGCCGGGGCAGGGACATTTCTCCGCCTCTGCGGACCAGCATGAGCAGGCCGGGTTCATCGTAAATATTGCCCTCAGGATCGGCATATACAGGATGGGGGGTTTTCTTGGCGGCCATTGACTGTCTGTCACAGCAGTTCATCCGGCTGTGCCGGATCAGGCAACAAAAAAGGCAGGGCACAAATGCCCTGCCTTGTTCTTGGATCATTAACCGCTGACAAGTACGGCATGTTATCGTTTGGAGTACTGGAACTTGGCCCGGGCCCCTCTCTGGCCGTATTTCTTTCTTTCCTTGATCCGTGCATCCCTGGTAAGAAGCCCGGCTTTTTTGAGTATGCCCCGGTTTTCCTGTTCCACCCCCAGCAGGGCCCTGCTGATGCCGTGGCGTACTGCTTCGGCCTGGCCGGCCAGGCCGCCGCCGTGCACATTGACCTTGATGTCGAATCTGCCCACGCTCTGGGTCAGTTTTAAAGGCTGATTGATGATCATCTGCAGGGTGGCTCTGGGAAAATAGTCCTGGTAGGGCCGGCCATTGATCAGGATCTGGCCGGAACCGCTGTACAGCCTGGTCCTGGCCACGGATGACTTTCTCCTGCCGGTGCCGTAAAAGTATTCTTCCTTCATTATCCGTTCACTCCGTAAATTATCAGATCTGCATGGTTTCAGGCTGCTGAGCAGTGTGGGGATGTTCAGGTCCGGGATAAACTTTGAGTTTTTTGAGCTGCCTGCGACCCATCTTGTTTTTGGGCAGCATGCGCTCCACTGCCTTGAAAATCACCTGCTCGGGTTTTTTCTGGATCAGTCTGTCCAGGGAGATTTCCTTGATTCCGCCGGGATATCCGGTGTGGTGATAATATTTTTTCTGCTCCAGCTTGTTTCCGGTTACCTTTATCCTGGATGCGTTGACCACAACCACGAAATCGCCTGTGTCCATGTGCGGAACAAACTCTGGCTTGTCCTTGCCTCTGAGCTTGGTTGCGATGCGTGTAGCCAGTCTGCCGAGAACCTTGTCCCCGGCGTCCACCACATACCAGTTGCGTTTGATATCTTCAGGTTTGGGGCTGAAAGTCTTCATAATCGAGAACTCCATGAATCATTTTGGCAAAAAGATATTTTTAATTGATATTCGGTTTGAATGTCAAGGATAAAAATTAAAATGGCCCTGACTTCCGCGCAGTGAGCGGTTGCAGAGAGCAGTCCATCTGCCCTCGTTCATCTGTTGAAGCCCGGGGCAGTTGCCGGGCCCGCATTACTTTGTCAAGACTGCAGAATCAAAAGCAGATTTCTGCTGCCGGGGCTGGCAAATCATGACTCTTCCGGCAGAAGCTCAGGCAGTTCACAGTTGCAGCTTTTTCTTGACAGGAACTGTTCTCATTACATACTATTTATTTTCCATCCGGAAAGTCTTTCTTTCCGGATGTTGAAGATATTGGTTTTCTTTCCGGAAACGAGGAGTTTTTTTTGGCAAGGAAATCAAGCAATTATGAGGAGGCGTATCTTAATACGGTGACGAATAATTGTACAGATTGACGCCGCCAAATGGAAAAAGAACCGTTTCCGGATGAAAACTACTTAGTT
>PUMA01000098.1 GCA_003551155.1 Desulfonatronospira sp. | reverse complement strand
TGGTGGAGATGAGACGGGACATCACCATTCGCACCGAAATGGAAAAGCGTCTGCTGCAATCGGAAAAGCTGGCCACAATAGGTGAACTGTCCACCTACATCGCCCACGAGATCCGCAACCCACTCTTTGTCATCAGCGGTTTCGCCAACGTTTTGCTGCGCAACCCTGAACACGACGAGACAATCCGGGAAAAACTGCTCGGAATCCAGAGCGAGTCCAGGCGCCTTGACAGGATTTTAAAGAGATTCATAAATTATGCCCGCCCTCCGAAGCCGGTATATAAGGAAATAGATGTCAACATGCTGGTTCAGGACGTAGCGGATCTTTTTGGTTCGACGTGTGCGGAGCAGAATGTAAAAGTTGAAATGGACCTGCCAGCAAACCTGGCCAAAGCCGAAGGCGATCCTGAACTGCTGAAACAATGCCTCATCAACCTGACCAAAAACTCCATTGAGTCCATGCCTGAGGGAGGCACCCTGAGCTTGAGCACTTTCATGGACGAACATTATGTCGGCGCCCGAGTGAGTGATACCGGAAAGGGCATTTCCAGGGAAGCATGGAACAGGGCTTTCAATCCTTTATGTGCCACAGGGGAGGGAACCAGTGCTGAACTCGGCCTGGCCATGACCAAGAAGCTTTTGGAGGATATGCAGGGCAGGATGGAGCTTTCAAGCCACAAGGGCAAGGGCAGCACCATAACCATCCGTATTCCGCTGCTGTCGGCCATGCCCGAAACTGAAAAGGCATGATCACACTCAAAACTCTGAGGCCGCACCCTTGATTCGCAAATACTTTCAGCTTTATGCCAATCTCTGTGTATATTGATGCGCCTGCAAAAAATCCTTTTTGCAGGTGTGTCTATATCGCCTGAGTCTCGTTGCATTAACGCAACGAATCATGCACTTTCTGTTACATGATCGCAACGGCAAAAACTGTATTCATCCAGCGCATCTTACTCGCCTGTTCCCTCAGATGCACCTGCAAAAAGTCGAAAAGTGAATAATTCAGAAATCAATAATCTACATAACTATTTGTTTTTACTGATATCTGACGTCTGATCTCTGACGTCTGTGACTGCAAAAATGACTTTTTGCAGTCACATCCCCTCAGGCTCCTTCCCGGCCGAAGACTTTTTCTTTGCCTTGGGAGGCGTACCCTGCATGGAGATCATCTCGCGTTCGGTGGCAACCGGGCGCCATGTTTTCTTGTGATGCAGGCACCGGGTGGGACAGACCCCCATACAGATCCCGCAGTAAACGCATGCGAAGGGGTCGCAGGTCCAGAGTCCCTTTTTCTTGTCCACGCTGATGCACTGGGATGGACACTTGCGTTCGCAGATGGAGCAGAAGATGCAGTCATTGATATCGATATAAAGTTCTCCCCGGGCCAGCTCAAAGGGCTCCCGCACCACATGGGGATAGGGCCGGGTGGATTTGCGGGTGAACAGGTTCTTGATGACGGTAGCTGTCATTGGGGTAATCTTGAACATTGACTGTCTCCTAGCGTTCCGTACAGCTGATGCACGGGTCTATGGATAGAACAATAACCGGAACATCAGCCAGCTCTATGCCCGGGAGCATGGCCGCCAGAGGCGGTATATTGGCAAAAGTGGGCGTGCGGATGCGCAGCCGTTCCAGATTTTTTGTACCGTTGGCCTTGAAATAGTAAAACAGCTCTCCCCGCGGCTGTTCCACCCTGCTTACCGCTTCGCCCTCGGGGCTGCCTTTGAATTTTGTTTTGATTTCACCTTTGGGCAGACCCTTTAGAGCCTGGCGGACCAGGCTGATGGACTGGAGCGTCTCCAGAAATCTAACCTTGTTGCGGGCGAAGGAATCCCCGTCCTGTTCCACCACCGGCTGGAATTCAAGGTGCTTGAGAGCTGAGGAACCCAGCTGCCTGCAGTCCTGAGCGACTCCGCTTCCGCGCAGAGTAGGCCCCACAGCGCCAAGCTCGTATGCTTTTTCTCTGGTCAGAATCCCCTTGCCCACGGTCCTGGACCTGATGGTATAATCATCAAGGATTGTGGACTGCAGGTCTTTGAGTTCCTGTTCAACCATGTTCAGCTGGGAGGTTATCCATCTCACCTGTTCGGCAGACAGGTCCCTGCGTACACCTCCCAGAACGTTTACCGAGATAATTACCCTGTTCCCGGCAGTGGCCTCATTGATGTCCATTACCCGTTCACGGATTTTCCAGAGCTGGTAAAACAGGGCTTCGAATCCGAAAGAATCTGCAAAAAGACCGAGCCACAAAAGGTGCGAATGTATCCTGTGCAGTTCAGACCAGACCACACGGAGATATTCAGCCCTGGGGGGCGGCTCGACGTTCATCATCTTTTCCAGTCCCAGGCAGAAACACTGGGCATGGATTTTGGAGCAGATTCCGCATACCCGCTCCACAACCTGGATCATCTGGTTGATGTCCCTGATTTCGCAAAGCTTTTCCAGCCCGCGGTGAACATACCCCAGGGCCGGTAAAGCCTCCACAACTATCTCATCTTCCAGGGTCAGGGACAAATGGATGGGCTCCGGCAGGACCGGATGCTGCGGTCCGAATGGAATTATGGTTTTGGACATGATATCTCCGTAGTCAGTTGTCAGGAATCAATTATCAGCACCTGGCGTATCAGTGAGCAGTGACCGGTTGCCGCGGACGTTTTTTTGCTCTTGGCCCGCCTGTGCTCTTTGCAGCTCCTCAACACACCGGCTTGATCATTTACTGTTGCGGGTAACGTTGTACCTGCAAAAGGGTGTCCTGGCGACTTCTTCCTCCAGATAAAGCCGGTTCTGGAAATCCAGAACCAGTCCATCAAAGCAGATGCCGAACTGGTCCTGGATTTCGTTTTCCACCAGAAAAGCGGCAAAAAGAATGTCAGAAACGGATGGGGCAGATTCAGCCTTGGGCTGCCTGATCCTCAGGTGCACCATCTCCAGGCCGCGGTCAAAGGTGTAGATCAGGTCTACACTCTCCTGGTCCAGGTCAACGCAGGTGATGGTGACGAACCTGTAACCCTGATCCTTGAGCAGCAGGATTTCACCCTTTAATGACCCGGCCTGGATCTGTCTGGTCTCAAGAACAGCTTTGGGTTGCTCTACGGGTTTATCTGCTGAATTTTCACTGTATG
This sequence comes from Desulfonatronospira sp., assembly GCA_003551155.1. Lineage (GTDB taxonomy): Bacteria > Desulfobacterota > Desulfovibrionia > Desulfovibrionales > Desulfonatronovibrionaceae > Desulfonatronospira. The sequence goes on along the minus strand of PUMA01000098.1, from coordinate 2,714 downwards.
TCTTTTCATCCATGTCATACTCCTTCAGGACCTGCCTGAAACAGTTCAAGAGCTCTGACCACGCCGTCGATTATTGCTTCGGGTTTAGCCGGACATCCTGGGACATACACGTTTACGGGTATGACCTTATCCACCCCCCCAACCACGTTGAAAGCCTCACGGAACACTCCTCCGGACAGGCCGCAGGCCCCGATGGCAATAACTGCCTTGGGCGACGGCATCTGATCATACAGGTTCCTTAAAACCTTTTTGTTGCGGTGGTTTACAGTACCGGTTACCAGCAGCACATCAGCATGCTTCGGGTTTCCCATATTGATGATCCCGAAGCGTTCCACGTCGTACACTGGAGTGAGTACAGCCAGGGTTTCAATATCGCATCCGTTGCAGCTGCCGCAGTCAAAGTGCAGCACCCATGGGGACTTTACCCTGCATTTCTGGAGAAATTTTGAGAACATGAAGTTATCTCCTAACCGTAGTACAACCAGAGAAGATTAATCAAAGAAAAAACAAGACCCATGGACCAGGCTGAACCGATCATCCATTTCCAGGTCATGCGCGAAGTAGTATTGTCCACCAGGATTTCCGCAAAATAGGTGACTCCAAGAAGAATGACCAGGCCCACAACCCCAGTGGACCAGAACAGAGAAATCAGGCAGAGGAACAGAACAATCTCGAACCAGTGCGCAATTTCTACAATGCCCAGGTACGGACCTGAATACTCCGTGTACACCCCCCGGACAACTTCCTGATGCGCATGATGTGATCCGGAAATATCAAAGGGCGACTTGCGCAGTTTAATAGTCAAGGCAATGCCCAGGACCAGGAAGAGCAGGGGCATTTTGAACAGCAGCGGCTGATCCATGGCGTAAACGGCCCCGATCTTGAAGCTGCCGGTGCTCAGGAAAATCCCCACAATCACCAGGATCAGCAGAGGTTCGTAGGCCAGGATCTGCAGCAGTTCCCTGTTGGCCCCGGCCTGGCTGTAAGGGGAGGGCACGCTGAGCGCCCCCATAACCAGAAATACCGAGCCGATGGCTTGAACAAAAAAGATCAAAAGCAGGTCTGACTGCAGAAAAAACAGGACCACGGAGATGACCGCCCCTGCCAGGTAAGCCAGCGAACAAAACGCCATCCATTGGTTCGTCAGGATGGCCTCTTTGCCCAAAAGCTTTCCAATATCATAAAAGGGCTGCAGAATGGGCGGCCCGAGCCTGGATTGCAGGCGGGCGGTAATCCGTCTGTCCAGGCCGGTAATCAGGCCCACTGCCAGGGGAGCCAGAAAAAGTCCGGCAATCAGGGCCATGATGATCTGAATAGTGTTCATTTTACAAACCCCCTCCGAGCATCAGGAGTATGAGCACGATAGCCGCTGAATTAACCCACCGGGTCAGAACGCTTTCCCCCAGAAATTTTTCCAGGTAATAATTGGACATGGAAGGAGCAATGGTCTGGTTGACAGGTCCGCGATATGCAGTAGCGTTTTCCGGAATTTGCGCCCCTGACAGGTACGGTCCGACAATCCTGGCCCGGCCGGCAGCCCTGTATGCGTAAACAGCCGCTGCCAGCCCAGCTGCCACAACCAGAAACAAAGGGACCACAGGGAAGGAACCGGTTTCCAGGTCCAGAATACCCCAGGCAGCAGTGGGTATTGAACCCAGCAGAACATAGGGTTCTGCTGCAATGGCCTGATAAAAGAGGGCATTGTAGATCCACGGAGCGGTAAAGGAAAGAAGGACAGCAGAGCCTGCAAGGCCAAGCAGCGGATACCTGGTCATGACCGGCTGAGTTTCCGGCTGAATCCTGCCCTCCAGGGGGTAACTCATGAAAAGGCCGGCCCAGCGGGCCCAGTACAGTACAGTCACGGCGCTGCCCAGGGCCAGGATGATCACCACCAGTATGCTGTCTGCAGCTGATTCAATGGCCATCCACTTGCCCAGCAGCATGCCGAAGGGTGGCAGGATCATGGACAGGGCTCCCAGAACGGCAATAAGGGCCGTAACCGGCATGACCGCATAAAGTCCGCGCATATCCTCAATGCTCCGACTGGCAATGCGCTGTTCTATGGTTCCCACGCACAGAAAAAGCAAAGCCTTGCTCACAGCATGAAACATGATCAGAAACATGCCCGCGGTAATGGCTGCAGGAGTGCCGATTCCCGCACATGCAATAATCAGCCCCAGGTTGCTGATGGTGGAATAAGCCAGGATTTTCTTGCCGTTGGCCTGGCTCACTGCCAGGGCCGCTGCCGACAGAAAGGTGAAAGCGCCCACCAGGGCCACGGTGAGAGAAAAGAAAGTGTCCGCGTAGGCCGGAGAGAAACGAAGGAACAGATAAACCCCCGCCTTGACCATGGTGGCTGAATGCAGCAGGGCCGAAACTGGAGTGGGAGCCACCATTGCGCCCAGAAGCCAGCTTTGAAAAGGCAGCTGCGCCGCCTTGACCAGGCCGCCGAAGCAGAGCAGGCCAATGGGCAGCAGCAGCAGGGCCGCTTCAGGGACCTGGGCCAGGATGTGCTGGATATTCACAGTGCCCAGGGATACAGCCACCCAGATCATGCCCACCAGCAGGCCCAGGCCTCCCAGGAGGTTCATCCACAGGGCGCGCAGGGCATTCTGCCTGCTCTCCAGGGTAAGGTCGTGACGAATGAGAAGAAAGGAACAAAGGGTGGTCACTTCCCAGAAAAAGTAGAAATGGGCCAGGTCGTTGGTCAGGAC
>PUMA01000136.1 GCA_003551155.1 Desulfonatronospira sp. | reverse complement strand
CACCGGCTCGGTGGATATGAATATCAGATTTCTTCCTCCTGCTCTTCTCTCTGCGAGCCCTGTGTCTCTAGGCCTTCTTAGGCCGGGCGTGAGATATTCTTTTTCTTTACATTGCAAGTACGCTTAAACCGGAAGAACCAGTTTTTTCTTTTGGCAAGGAAATCAAGCAATTATGAGGAGGCGTATTTTAATACGTTGACGAATAATTGTGCAGACTGACGCAGCCAAAAGGAAAAAGAACCGTTTCCGGATGAAAACCAATCAGTATACAAGATCCCTTTGCAGGTCGATGCCGTATTTGCGCATCCTGTTGAGCACGGTCACCCGGTTGATCCCCAGGATTCTGGCTGCCTGGGATTTGTTGCCTTTACTCTCCTTGAGGGCCCGGATAAGATCCTTTTTCTGCTCGTGCATGTAGTCCGGTTCTTGAGACGCTGGAGGTGCGCCGCTTTGATCCTCAAAACCCCGCAGATTCTCAGGAAGATGCCTTGCTTCAATATTTTCACCTTCTGCAAGGACAAAGCTGTATTCCAGTGCGCTCTTAAGTTCGCGGACATTTCCAGGCCATGAATAATTCATGAATATGCGCATGGCTTCAGGACTGAGCGTCTGAACCTTCCTGCTGCTTTTCCGGGAAAGCCTCTGGATAAAAAAGTCCACCAGATGAGGAATATCCTCCTTTCTCTCCCTTAGAGGAGGCAGGTGTATGGGAATGACATTTATTCGGTAGAAAAGATCCTCTCTGAACCTGCCGTCTTCTATGAGTTCGGAAAGATTCTTGTTGGTAGCGGTAATCAAGCGCAGGTCCACGGAAATGGTCCTGTTTTCCCCTACCCGCTCAAAAGTTTTGGTCTCAAGCACGCGCAGAAGCTTGACCTGCGTGGACAGGGGGAAATCGCCTATCTCGTCCAGAAAGATTGATCCCTTGTCTGCGGCCTCGAAGCGCCCCTTGCGGTGCTGCAGTGCTCCGGTAAAGGCTCCCTTGACGTGGCCGAAAAGCTCGCTTTCAAGCAGGGATTCATTGAGGGCTGCACAGTTGACCTGAATATAGGGCTGATCAGAACGGGGGCTGAGCTTGTGTATGGGCTGGGCCACCAGTTCTTTGCCTGTTCCGGATTCTCCGTAGATAAATACAGGAAAGTCGCTCTGGGCAGCCTTTTCCACAAAATCGAACACATGCTTCATTCGTCTGGAACGGCCCACCATACCCTGAAAAACAGCATCCTCATCCAGGGACCTGGAAAGCTGTCTTAGCTCTCTGTCCAGCCTGTCCAGCTCTGAAATATCAGTAACGATTTCCACTGCCCCCAGGGTCTGGCCCTGTTCATCGCACAGGACAGTAGCGGTCTTTAAAACAGTAATATAAGATCCATCCTTGCGCACCAAATGACATTTGCGTTTTACCTGCTGTCTGCCTTCAAACAATCTGCACCAGAATCCCTCCGCCGAATTCCGGATCAGTTTGCAGGCATCGCATTTAAATATGGTGCACGGCTGACCCAAAAGCTCTTCTTTGCTGTACCCGGTAATGTTCTCCAGGGCCTTGTTCACCATCTGGATGGTTCCGTCTTCGGCCACCACCAGAAGACCCTCCTGCATGATCTCCACAATGTCCTTGCAATAGATGTTCACGTGTTTTTTTTGATTCACCCCGGCACGACTCCTGGTTGAATATTCATAACCTAAACAGACCTGAATTCAGCCGATACCCTGTTTTAGCTGATTATCCCTTATTAACAGCCCTGCTGACATAAAACGATTAATCACATGTTTAAATATACATTTTTTTTATACAGCACAACCCCGGCCTTTTTAAAATATGGCGTCAAAAAATCAATATATTCAGGCCGGATTATTAATATGTGCCTCTGGCATGTTTTGTGCTAAAATTGTTTATAAAGAATTTTTTGTAATTCCGGTTTTCCATTTCTAATACCATTTGCTTTAAGGAGGTACCTATGAGGAAGATGATTATTGTAACCATGGCATTTCTGATTTTTGCAACCCAGGTAGGCATTGCCCTGGCCATGCTGGACGGCAACCCCCGCCAGGGGAGATTTCTGTTCCGCCAGGAATGCAGGCCCTGCCACATGGAAAATCCCCAGCGACAGCCAGCTGCTGAATATCTGGGACCTGATGCCAAACGCCAGGCGGAATGGAATGAAGTATTTGAAAACGTTCAGGCCCTGCCCTGTTATGAGCATTGGGAAATCTCCGAGGATCTCCTGATCCACATTCATACTTACCTTTATCAGGGTGCGGCTGATTCTCCGACTCCGGAAAGATGCGGATAATTTCCCTGGATCATCCGGAAAGCTGAGCTCTCCGGATGATCCATACCAGCTGATATTTGAATATCTACAAGCTCAATTAAAATTACAGGAGACAATATGCAGGACGGCAAGACCCCCATAAGCAGAAGGAGGTTTTTGCAGACCTCCATGGCTGCCGCAGCCGTCGGGGCCGGATTGCAGAGCCCCCTGGTCAAGGGACTGGTGCCCAGGGTCCAGGCGGCCGGCTCCAGACCAGATCAGGGAGAAATCACCTCCCACTTTACTGCCTGCGACATGTGCTTCAATCGCTGCGGCATGATCGCCCGCAAGCAGAACGGGGTCATTAAAAAGCTGGACCCGAATCCCAAGTGCCTCAAGTCCCGGGGGATGATCTGCGCCAGGGGGAATGCGGCTGTAAAGCACATTTACAATCCTGACCGGCTGAAATACCCCCTCATGCGCAAGGGCAAGCGGGGCGAAGGCAACTGGGAAAGAGTCAGCTGGGAAGAAGCCCTGGACTACACTGCCGAACAATTGATGGACATAGCTGAAAAACACACCCGCTGCGGGGTCATGTTCACTCCAGGAGTAGACTCTCAAGCCAGGTTTGTACAGCAGTTTGCTGATGTGTTTGGATCATACAACATTACCAATCACGAATCCCTTTGTCTTTTAAGCCGCAACAGGGCCTACCTGGATACCTTCGGCGAGGTGCCCTACCCGGATGTTCTGCACAGCAGATATATAATCATTGCCGGGGCAAATCCCCTGGAAGCCTTTATCACTCCGGACACCACAGACCTGATTGAAGCCAAAAAAAACGGATGCAGGATCGTGGTCCTGGACCCCAGGTTCACCAGGACAGCAGCCCTGGCCCACGAATGGCATCAGATCAGGCCGGGCACGGACATGGCCTTTTTCCTGGCCCTGTGCCACGTCATAGTCAAGGGAGAAAGATTCTGCTGCCCGGACAAGACCTTCGGCTACGATAAGTTCGTGGAACATGTTGCCAAGTATACCCCTGAATGGGCGGAAAAGGAATGCGGCATTCCAGCCCGGGATATCAGCCGTATTGCCCATGAGATAACCGAGGCCGCCCCCAGGGCCATGGTTTATCCGGGCAGGCGCACTTCGGATTACGAGGATTCAACCCAGATCAGGCGGGCCATGGCCATTACCAATGTACTTCTGGACAACTGGGACAGGCCCGGTGGGCTGCTGGCCTCCCGTGAAGTGGGAGTCAGGTCTCCTTTTTACCATATTCCATGGTATGACGACAATCCTTTTGACCGGGTGGAGGCGGGCAAGGCCTCCGGGCTGTTTGATGACATAGGTTCGTTCCAGCTTATGCGCGAGGCGGTGATCTCTGGAGAGCCATACCCCATAAGAGGATGGTTCTCCTTTAAGACCAACTTCATGCAGACAGCCCCGGACCGGCAAAAAACAATCCGCATGCTGGACAACATTGATTTCTTCGTGAACATAGACATCTTCATGAGCGATACCGCCTGGTTTGCCGACGTAGTCCTGCCCGGGAACAGCTTTTTGGAACGCAAGGACCCGGTTCATCCTCTGCAGGGCTCATCAGCATGCGCCTGCGCCTTTATCAGAGATCCGGTGGTGGAGGACATGTTTGAGTCCAGACCTCCATTCTGGATTCTGCAGGAACTGTCCAAAAGAATGGGATTCGGCGAATCGTTTGACTTCACCATTGAAGAGTATCGCAAAAAACAGGTGGAAGGCCTGGATGGAGCCCTGGAAATAATGCATCGTGACGGGATATACTTCAATCCCAGCAAGGTATACGGCATATATGCCGGATCTCCCCTGAAAACACTGAGCGGGGTCAAGGAGATCTACAACCAGCGTTACGAAAGAAGCGGCGACGACCCCATGCCCGTATACCGCAGGCCCAGCAATCCCCCCGAGGGCCAGTTCAGGCTGGTGGTGGGCAGGACAGCCTTCTTCACCCAGAGCAGGACCAATAATGAGCTCCTGACCGAGTTCATGGAGGAAAACACCCTGCACATGCATCCGGAGTCAGCTGAGCGTCTGGGACTGAAAAACAATGATCTGGTGGAGGTGGCAAGCAGAGCCGGCAAGGACAGACTGCGCCTGGAAATAGACGAGGGCATTGAAAAGCGGACCGTTTACATGGCCACCGGCTTCGGTTCCCTCTCTCCGCAGATGAGCCTGGTATATAAAAAAGGCGCCAGCATTGCCGAAATTCTTGAGGACACCCACGACGAAATCACCGGCAATGCAGCCATGCATGAGACCCTGGTAAGCGTAAGGAAGGTGAGCTGATGAAAAAGAAATACGCCATGGTGGTTGACTCCTCGGTCTGCATCGACTGCAAGGCCTGCATGGTTTCCTGCAAGGTTCAGCACAGCCTGCCCCGGGGTCACTGGCGCAACTGGATCAAAGAGATGCGGCCGGACTTTTCCCTCGGCAAATACACCTACGGACATTTCCAGCCGGGAAACTGCATGCACTGCGAAAACCCCACCTGTGTACACGCCTGTCCCAGCGGAGCCACTTACAAGGATGAGGAAACCGGTATAGTCCAGATTAATGAAGATTTCTGCATTGGCTGCGGCAATTGTATTGTTGCCTGTCCCTACTTTGCCCGCTACAGGCATCCGGTCAGGAGGGTCCCGGACAAGTGCGACTACTGCCAGGACCGCCTGGCCATGGGCCTGCAGCCGGCCTGCGTGGATACCTGTCCCACCAAGGCCAGGGTCTTCGGGGACTTGAATGACCCCGAAAGCGAGGCGGCATTCCTGCTCAGGACCAGGGACACGGTCAAAATCACCACCAGTCCCGAGGACACCAAACCCAACATGTATTACCTGGCTTCCACAGAACCCATGGACTGGCCCGGTGAGGTCAAATATCCCGCTGCCCACTCGACCATGACCGGGCTGGTCAACCCCCTGTTCAAGATAGCTGTGGGCCTGTCCGGACTGGCAGTAGCCGCCATGCTCATCAGGCAGATCTTTTCCGGGTCTCAATCCTCTGAGCAGGAAGAAAAAAAAGAGGAGGCATAGCAAATGCAGGAAAGAATGATACCCCGTCACGATAAAGGCGGCATATTCATCCACTGGTTCAATGCCGTATGCTGGATAACCCTCACTCTGACCGGTCTGGGGCTGATAAACGAACACTGGAACCCTCTTGGGGGGTGGTATCCGAACCTGATGCGCAGTCTGTTCGGCAGCCCGGAGATGCTTCTTACTGTACACATGTATCTGGGCCTTTTCTGGGCCTCGGTCATGATCATATACGTCCTGGTCCGGTTCAGGGAGAGCCTGGCCTTTCTCAAGGAAATCTTCTCCATAAGACCGGCCCGGGACATGATCTGGATGGTCAAGAAAAACATTCAGATGACCATGGGCGAAAAAATGCTCAAAAAACTGGGCATGACCCCGGATATACCTCCCCAGGGCTTTTACAACGCCGGACAGAAACTCTTTGCCCAGGTCACGGTCATTGCCGCCCTTGTGCTCATCGTCACCGGGGTAACCATGTTCCTGTCCACCATGGTCCTGAATAATCCTACGCCAGTGGCCTGGTCCAGAACCATACACTATCTGTTTGCCGGCCTGGCCCTGGCCGGACTCCTGGTACACAT
>PUMA01000015.1 GCA_003551155.1 Desulfonatronospira sp. | reverse complement strand
CAGACGTCAGAGGTCAGAAATCAGTAAAAACAAATAGTTATGTAGATTATTGATACCTGAATTATTCATTACCCGACTTTTTGCAGGTGCATCTTAAAATATAAATCCGGTGGCTTTGATCTGTATCCAGGGCCGAAACAGTAATTTCGGAGTGGGCCTTGATTATTGAAAAGCACAGAGACAAACTCAGTCTACTTGAATGTTCCGGGTATTTTTTTCAGTGTTGATAATACCTTTTGTTTCATCCACTTGATTGCTATATATTTTTTGTTATATCCAGCGAATTGGTACACAGTGCGTCCTTCATTATCCCGCAACAACCCGTACGCATTCCAGTCGAAATTTTCGGGGAGATTTCTGCTTAATGCCGCATTGTGAGCCACGGTTTTGCCATTATTATCCTTTATATCCCAGACATGGAACCACTCTGGAAGACATTTGCTTGAGGCTGCTTCATGGTACACGGTCTCACCATGCCTTTTATCACGCATCATGCCGTATCTCTGCCAATCGAAGTTTCCAGGGATATTATTATGACAGGCCGCAAAGTGAGCTACGGTAAAACCATCTTCATCGGCCACATCCCATTTGTCGAACCAGTCCGGGAGACATCCCCCCTCTGCAGCAAAATGATAAACGGTACGACCTTGATTGTCCCGCATCAAACCGTACCGCTCCCAGTCGAAGCCTTCAGGGATATTGCCGTGTTCAGCTGCTGTATGAGCCACGGTTTTATTATTATTATCCACCAGGACCCATTTATTGAACCCTTGGGGAAGACTTCCTTGTTCAGCCGCCATATGCGCAAGGGTTGTATTAATATTGTTCGTCAAAGTCAGGAGGCGATCCTTTTGTTCTTCCGGCAGGGTTCCCCAGGCATTTCCATCCAGAAAACCGGCAACAAAATACAATAACAGGTTCTTCTTGTATTCCGGCACAGCTTCCAGGTCATGATTCTCCAGAAAGCGCAGGGCATCATTAAGAGTATTTATTTTAATTCCTTTAATATTCATGACGTTGTCTCGATTCTTATAGTGTTTCAGTTTTCATCCGGAAACGGTGCTTTTTCCTTTTGGCTGTTTCAATCTGCACAATTCTTCGTCAACGTATTAAGATACGCCTCCTCATAATTGCTTAATTTCCTTGCCAAAAGAAAAAAAATTCTCGTTTCCGGACAGATAACCGGTAGCTTCAGCATCCGGAAATAAAGACTGAGTGCCAAACCATGAAGAATAAATCAACTTCGAAAATGAAGGTCTTCATCGTTGACCCATATGACAGAGTTTTTTATAATTGCATATAAAATCCACGTATTGCTTTGAGGAAAGAGTACATTATGGGAATCATCATCTTGGTCATTGTGGCTGCATTGATTGCCGCAGCATTTTATTTAATCAGGAAATCAGCGCATAAAAAAAAACTGCCTGCGAAGCCGGCAGCTGTTAACGCATCAGCTAGACCGTCTGAATCCCCCCTGCCGGAACAAAGAACTCTTTTATCAGCAATCAGTATCGACCGGATAGCCGAAGATCATGACTGGCTGAAGCAGCGGTGGCAACTGGCTGAAGAACATCGAAAAACAGGAGACAGAAGCATATTTCCTGACTGGTTTTTTCATGAAATGACAAAAAGTCAGAAGGAGTGGCTGGATAAGGAGGGCTTTCAGGTAACTCAGCCCATCACCAAAGGCCAGGCTGCGGACCTCATCGACCTGAACCATCCAGCCAGTGAGCAGCAGCTGGAGATTTTGAGGTTTTTTCAGGTGCAGCTGCCCAGGGACTTGAGTTATACCAGGGCCGCGCATGAAATAGCGCTTCTTTTCAGAGATCCTGAGAACCATCGAGTCTGGCTGCAGCGCCCTGCTTCAAAGCTGCAGAAAGAACGGGCCAGGTTCTTGGGAATAAAACTGCCTGAAGGGGTTGCCGAAAGCCGGGCCCAAAAGTTGATCTCCGATCATATATCGGTCCTGGAGGGAAAAAACGATCCCCGGGTGGATGAATGGGACAGCATTGAAAACATTATCCACCAGCTTTCTGATGAGCAGGCATTAAAGGAATTTTTTTCAATCAGAAAGCCTGGCATTGAATTAATAATCGCCGCCCTGGAACAGTTGAAGAGCGAGGGCCGGTCTTATGTGCTCTCCGAGGACAACATTGAATCCGTGGTCCAGAAACTCCTTGAGCTCAAGCCTGATTTAGAGCTCAAATCCTGAATCCCTGCATATTAAAATCCAGGCTTGCTTCCAGACGGGCTTTAGATAGTTTTCATCCGGAAACGGTTCTTTTTCCTTTTGGCTGCGCCTGCCTGTTGAAACGCAGACAGGTCAATCTGCACAATTCTTCGTCGGTGCGGGTCGATAATCGACAGTGCGAAGGATTTGGCAGCGTCCGGCACGTCTGACCACTAGCAAGGGAATGGATATATTGCTTCCTCCTGCCCCTGGCATGCAGAACTTTACCGGTATTTTCCCTTTGTCCTGAAATGCATCTGTTTGAATCCGCATAATCAGACCTCCTTGATTTTTAAGTATAAGCCCGCCTTCATTGACAGAAGATTTTGCTCAAGGCCTGAGAGTACCTGTTGGCTTCATGGATATGGTACTGCTTCCTGTACTCTCCAATTATTATATGTACTTCCTGATTTCCAGAGAAGTACCCCTTGCCTTTAAGCCTGAATTATAATTAAATTATCACAAATTGAAGATTAATGCCATTACTGGCATGAGCACAGCCGGGTATCTGTTTGATAAATTAGAAAATTTTTTAACCTTAACAGGAGAATACAGGGTGAAGTCCATGCGAATCTCTTATCTGTTCAACCTGGGCCTGGGGGCGGCCTTTCTTGCCAGGGAGAAAATTGAAACCCGGTTCAGAGAGCTTGAAAAACGGGGCCGTCGTAACCGGGACGAGGTTAAAAAGCTTCTGGACGACGCCGAACAGCGCGGGCTCGAGGAGAAAAAAGCACTGGACAGCCTGGTCAGGGAGAAAGCCAGGGAAGCCGTCAAGGAACTTGATCTGGCCACCAGGGAAGATATAAGAAAGCTTAAAAGAGACCTTGAAGAAATGCTCAAAAAGAAAGATGCTTGAGCACTATGCCCCTAATCGAATGCTGATGGTCTTTCGCTTTCTGCTGACCATCTTCGTCATCTGCAGGCACAAAAAAAGCTTTCTGGGCATTCCTCCCCTTTCACCGGAGAAACTCAGGGAAATCATCCTGGATCTGGGGGTGAGCTTTATCAAGCTGGCCCAGGTCCTGGCCACCAGGGCTGATTTCTTCAGCCCGGAATACCTGCGCGAACTGCGCGTAATTCATGATGAAATCGACCCCATGCCTGAAAAAGATCTGTGGATCATGCACAGCCGGGCATTCGGTCCGGTCTCGCCCTTTGCCAGCTTTGAAACAAAGCCCATGGCCAGTGCTTCCATAGGCCAGGTTCACCGGGCAGTGCTCCAGGACGGCACTGAAGTGGCGGTGAAAATCAGGCGGTTGGACATTGAAAAAAGGGTCAGGGTGGATATCCGCATCCTGCGTTTCTTTATCAGGCTGTTCCAGCCTTTTTTCAGTAAACATACCCGGAATTCCCTGGATGCTGTACTCAAAGAGTTCTCAGCCATGATCGTCAAGGAAGCGGACATGGCCCTGGATCTGGATAATCTGCGCAAGTTCAAAGAAACCTACCAGCACCCAGGCATATCCATGCCTGATTATTATCCTGCATTCTGCAGCGCCGACGCTCTGGTCATGAGTTATGAGAGGGGCTTGCGTGTGGACGACAAGGATGGGCTGGATCGCATGGGCATTTCCTATGTCAGGGTGATGGAAAACCTGATCTCCTGGTATGCCCAGCAGATGCTGGTAAGGGGACTCTTCCACGCTGATCCCCATCCCGGAAATATCCTGGTCCGGGAAGATGCCTCCCTGATGATTCTGGATTTCGGCATGGTCAAGAGGCTGCACAATTCCACCAGGATAGCCATGATCGAGATGGTCAAGTCAGCCAATGAGCGTGATTTCGAACTCTTTGTTTCCGCCTGCGAGCGCCTCGGTCTGATTACAGCCACTGCTCCCCCGGCTGAAATACAGGAATTCGCGGAGCGCATGTTTGATATTTTCAGCAATGTCAACTTGAGCGCAGCAAACATGCAGGCCCTGGCCTTTGAAGTCATGGATTCCATGAAGGACTTTCCCTTCAAGCTGCCTCAGGAGGTGGTGTATGTCATGCGGGCCAGCACCCTGATAGAGGGCCTGGGTACAACCTATATAGAAAACTTCAACGGGGTGAAGGACATCCTCCCGGTGCTCAGGGACAGGCTGCCGGAAGCCCTGGGCATGGAAGAGGGATATCTTTCGGCGGCAAAGAGGGAGATCGTGGCTCTGCCCTTGACCATGCGGCGGGTCAAGTCCGTGATCACGGAGATGAGCGAAGGCAATCTCAGGGTTCGTCTCTCCCGCAATACCCTTGAGGCCATTGAAGATTACATGCGGGCCTTCATGCGCCCCCTGGGCATGGGCATCCTGCTCATGGCCGGGGCATTTTTCATTTTGCTCCTGGAATTCACCTTCAGCCGGATGCTGGCCGGCATTCTGTTTTTTCTGGGTGCCCTGCGGCTGTGGCTGGCCCTGAAATAGTCCAGGGTACTCTTTACATATTTTGCCTGGAATCATATAGATACTGAGTGTCCTCGGTTTGAAGTTCTTCATGTCAGGAATCCATTCGCCTGTGGTTTCATGGTCTTAATCTTTAAGAAGAGGTGCGCCTGTTATGTGTTCAAACAGAAAACCCGACCTGAAAGAATTTCTGGACAACCTGAAGAAGCCCATGCCTTTTCCCCTGAAGGCAAGGCTTTATCTTCGCAACAACCTTCTGAAAATCAAGAACCTGCAGTCCTGCTGCGGCAACCACGGAGAACCGGGCTGCTGAGTTGGGAATAAGCCGGCCGGTCAGGCCGAATAGTCATACAATGGTGGAGGACTAGTTTCTGGGGATCAAGACTGTTCTGAGATTGATCCCCTGTAGTGAAAAAAGACGGTTTATTGACGGGAACATTCGCAATTAAGGGCTTTTCTGCTCTTCATGATGCTAACCGGGTCAATAAGTGTTTTTAGTGTATTGGGACATGGTCAAGGTATCGGATAATTAAGGCTGACATGGAGGAGCAAGTGGCCAGGAATGTAATAATCGAAGAAGTAAAAGATTTTTATAGGATAATTCCCCTCATCAAGTTCAGACACACCCCGGGGGTGTATTTTGACAATGTTCCCATGGAATTTCTGCCCCGGATCAGTGCCATGGACAGGGTGCTGCACGACAGGGCCGCCGTGTCCCCTGGACCGGTGGGAGATGTTCAAAGGCCGTGGTATATGCATCCGCATCAGGAGGACAACCTGATTGTTCTTTATGGTACCAGAAATATTGACATATATACAAAAAAACATGGGCTGCTGAGCTTTGTGGTCACTCCCAGTCAGATCCAGAAGGAAGGCAGGGTTGTTTATGACGGGCCGGCCATGCTGGTCTGGCCCAGGCTTGTCTTCCACAGAATAGTAAGCGGTGAGGAAGGCTCAGCATCCCTTAACTTTGCTGTGCACCATGAGGGGCTGGATATACGGAAAAACTTCAATATTTACGACCTGGACACAGAGACAGGCAAATTCACTGTCGTCAGGTACGGGTTCATGGACCAGCCAGAGTCTTCTCCTGTTGCATGAGGTCTTTTTTTGGATGGAATGATGAGAAAGAAAAGTCAGCCATGAACAGAGGCTGTTTGTTATCCCCTGTTCTTCAAGACGCCTGCATCTTACCAGGTGCTAAATAGTTTTCATCCGGAAACGGTTCTTTTTCCATTTGGCGGCGTCAATCTGTACAATTATTCGTCACCGTATTAAGATACGCCTCCTCATAATTGCTTGATTTCCTTGCCAAAAGAAAAAACT